>NZ_AP025325.1 GCF_036492835.1 Fulvitalea axinellae
AGAAGATATCAGGCATGTTACCAAGTATTTTTTTCAGTTTTTAAATCCTACGCATAAGCTGGAATTTATGAAAGATTACTCTTCTAACGAGGTTGATCTAGATGGGTGGTATTATATGATCGACTTTTTTGGCCGGGCGGTTGTGGGATTCGGGTATTACCAGTTTATAAGCGCATTCAGAAAACTGGGGAAAGGGTAGGGATTTAGACTGTGAAAATTATCGGATGATCATTCTAGATCCAGTGTAGCCAAAGAGGCGTTGCGGATGTGGTAAACGGAGGATCTTGAGGGGCTATTTCCTGTTGATAAAATATAGCACGACCGTCGAAATCATTAATACGGTTAACGCGATTATCCCTATCCTGTGATAAGTTGACATATCCCCAAAGCCGTACCGGATAAGGTGATAGATTGAATAGGCTGACAGGAAAATGAATAACGCTACTATAGGCTTGCTAATGGTTTCAGGGTTTTCATGTTTCTTCGGTTTTAATCTGATAGATCAGGACCGGGGTGTTTTTCCCGGCCCCGATTACTTTGTTTATTTCTGGATCACGACCCGTTTGGTATTTGTTACTCCGTTAACTGTTATGCGCAGATAATAGGTCCCTTCCGGAAGCCCCAAGACAGGCAAGCTGATTTGTTCTTCAGACGTTTTCTCTTCCCTTAATTTAAACCCTTTTTCGCTTAACAGCTCTACGGTGGCCTGGCGGTTCCAGGGACCCGAAAGGCGGGCGGTTTGAGCCGTTGATTTTGTCGATGACGGATAGTTTATGTTTATATCGATCGATTGCCCTGTTACTGGGTTGGGATAAACTTGAAATGGTTCAAAACCACCGCCACCGTTATCACAGTCCTCTGCGGTGACAATAATAATACCTTCTTCTGTACCACAAGAGTTAGTCGAGGTGACAGTTAGCTTGTACCACCCCGGTTCGCTTGCAGCCATTCTTAAGAGGTCTCCTGGCTTTGCATATTTTGTCACTCTCAGGTTTGAACTATTCGAGACAAACTTATAGGTGCATCCTTCTATTGATTCCGGAAGTCTGTATTCTTGCCCAGAATGTCGGGAACAAATCACTGGGTTTATCTCGATAAAGCCAGAGGGCTTTCCAATCCAAATTTCTTTCCTGAACTTTATCCCGTGAATATTGGCTTGGACCCATCCGTAGTTTGAAGTTCCATTTTGAATTTTAACGGTACAGGAGGTTGTCCCGTTTCCGGAAACGAATTGGAATGTAGGGCTTACTGTCCAGACGATAGAGGAGTTTAATGTTGAAGGCAATCCCGTAAGGGTATATGTGCCTCCAGTATGGCAGATAAGTTCTGGGCCCGTAATTTCGAGTTCCCTCTTTATGGCTTCCTCTACTGCTTTTACAGCATTCACTCTGCCATATCCCATCTCATTATTCCAAGTGCCGTTAGGGTGCCCTGATGTTGTTTTATAGCTATAACTGCCTACTTTGTCAGACGTGTTTTCTAGAATTCGTCTTACTTCCTTGTGAGTCAAGTTTGGGTTCGCCGATAAGATTAATGCCACAGCCCCAGCCGCGTTAGGGCAAGCAGAAGATGTTCCGTTAAAATCTGACATATGATCTTCCGATCTATAACCGGAGGACCCTGAAATATCCGTTGTATAGATCTTAACTCCAGGCGCAACGACATCGAGTTTACTTCCATAGCAACTACCCCATTTGTTCTCACCATCACAGGAGGAGGGGGACTTTCGCTTATCACACATTGAGCTGGCGCCTACCGCAATGGCGTTGTCTGCGTATGCTGGGAAACTCACATCATTATTGCTATTGCCCGATGAGAATAGAACAATGGCCCCTTTCCCGTTTCTGCCATTATTCACAGCATTATTAATGGCGTTATTGATGACACTGGAATATGGTCCTCCTCCGTAAGAATTGCTTAAAACATCCGCTCCGTTTTGCCAAGCCCAGTTAATTCCTTGAGCTATCCAGCTGTTACTAGTTACCCAAGCCCTTCTGCTATCTCTTAAAGGATAGCCATTGGTGTATGCGATTCTTACAGGGATCACTTTTGCGTTATAAGCGACACCCGCTACACCTTCTCCATTATTTGCTACAGCGGCGACGATTCCCGCACAGGCGGTCCCATGCGCATCGTCATTCGCTTCATTAGGCGCGCCATTTGAACCGTTACCCGTAGCATCATATCCACTCAAAAGGTTGCTTGTCAAATCTGTATGGGACAAATCCACCCCCTCATCGATTACCGCCACTTTAATTCCTGCGCCTGTTTTGTATCGCCAAGCGAGATCTACATCCATATCCGCATCTACGTTCCCTCCGAGATACCCTTGGTTATTGATGGACCATTGGTTAGGGAAGTAAGAATCATTGGTGTGCGGTTTAATCAGTCGGATAAAGTTTGGTTCCGCAAATTCTACCTGATCGTTCTTTTCGAGTTTGTCTATCAGTTCAAAAAGTTGGGTTGTTTGCAAATCAAGTTTCACGAGGTACAGATGTTCATCAAACTGATCTGGTTCGTAGGTAAAAGATATGCCTTTCAACAGCTTAGACAAACTTCCTTTGTTTTTCAGTTTGATGTGCAACTCGCCTTTGGCTATTTGACGGGTCCCGTCCTTATAAATCAAAACGGGTTCTATTCTATTAGTCCCGGTTGTGGCTTTACTTCTTAAAGACTGAACATTACTACCGTTCAATGCTGATATCTTTAACACTCCCGAATTATTAGACAATTTTTCAAAATTCATTTTTGAATTTGAATTTGCCCGAAGGGTTGACTTTTGGCTTGTGGCGAATTCCACATACACTTCCTCTTGGGAAACAGTAAACTCAATGTTTTTGCCTTGATGTCGATAGCCTAATTTCTCTTGGGCATATAAAGAAAAAGACCACGAAAAAAACAAAACAAATAAAAAACTTCTCATAGCACATTTTTTTAATGAAAAAAAGATATAAAACATATGTATTTATGTGTTTTTTAAATAAAAAACAGCAACAAATGCATAGATAGAACAGAAGGGGATTAGGCTGAGTATGAATCTATAATCCACTTTAATAAACAAAACCTCTGCTTAATAAGCGGAAATAAATACTGTCTAGAGCATAGTTCCCACCTCCAAAAATTCAGACTGAACCCTTATATCTTCTCTACCAAATGGTGGATCAAAATGATGGGGTCTTGGTGTTTTAAGTTTGTTTCCGTTGTATATACTCCGTTAACACCCTCAGTCGTAAAATTGCCTTACACCCTAAAATTACCGACTTTGATATAGCATATCTTTCACTCTTGAGACGGAGAGAGAAATTCACTCTCATTGTAAGAAATCATAAGGGTAATGGATAAAAATATATATGATAGCGATTGTATCACATTATCAATGATGCTATTCCTTAACAAAGGATTATAATTAAAAACAAATAAACAATATTATTGTGTAATTATTTAAAAATAAGCACGTAATAAGACAAATAAATCACACTGATTACTTAGCTAATAAAACTTAGGATGTTAGGTAATTAGTAACGGGATACTTACTCGATACGTAATGGTAAACAATATCAACAGAGAAAAATATGAGGCAATTTATCACCATAATGGAGGTGAGCATTAAGGGTGTTTGCAAATGCTTTTTTTGATGAGGTAAGCTTCGGATACATTGAAAAAGTGTGGGCGTATGAACAGCAAGAAAGATCCGTTTGTTTCTCTAGGTGTAGCCAAAGAAGCGTTGCGGTTATGGTAAACGGAGGGTCTTGAGCGGCTATTTCCTGTTGATAAAATATAGCACGACCGTCGAAATCATTAATACGGTTAATGCGATCATCCCTATCCTATGGTAAGTTGACATATCCCCAAAGCCGTACCGGATAAGGTGATAGATTGAATAGGCTGACAGGAAAATGAATAACGCTACTATAGGCTTGCTAATGGAGTATTTCAGCATTGTTATAAGTTTACGGTGAACTCCCTTTTAAAGTCTAGTCCAAAGAAATAGTTATATTTTCTTTCCGCAAGATTAATTCATGTAGTGCTCAGACAACCCAAGGGTTATTGTCACAACTTTCGGGGCGGAGGCCGGTATCAATCGAAACTTTCTACTTTGATGAACCTTTTTGAAATACGTTTCATCCTCAAAACAAGGTTTTTACGAGCGTTTTAAAATTGTATATCAACTGGTTAGGCATCTAATAAATTTGAAGTCATTACGGGTGACTTTTCCGGATTCCACCGTTATCCTGTCATGGTTCCATCCGTGCTCGTCGAGATGTTCGTCCACATAAAGGACTATGTATTCACCGGCCTCCAGAGCTACAGCATATTCGCCTTTTTTGACTTGGGTGGCTACCGCTTGGCTCAGGACGTTTTTGATGGTTTGATAAGCGTCGACGGGGGATATGTCTTTGATTGCTTCTTTGTAAGCGACGGCCGGGAAAAAATACAGTACGCCATCGTAAGGGGCAGTCTCTATTTTGGGCGGGGGCATGGAGTGGAAACAGTCACCGGCTCCATAGGTCGCCAATCCGTAAAATCCCGTTTCGAATTCGGGTTTGGCTATGTCGTTGTCGCTATCACATCCGAGCATTATCAGCGCCATTACGCCGAGGATCAGAGTTTGTTTTAGGGTTTTCATTTTAAGCTTATATCATAAGTAGTCCAAAGTAAATAGTAAAGCGTAAAGAGACTGCTCTGTAAAAAGCTAAAGCCATATAGACCAACAGGTTAAATCTTCAAGCATTCTTCCGAAACATAAACTATTTTACCGGATGTACTTAGTTAAAAATAACCGCTTATAGCGGAGTTAGATTATCAAAAAACACTTGTCCAATACGAGCCATTCAATCGGGCAATTGCCCGACAAGAGCCACGTCGAAACGGCCTTTGCGAACTTCTGCTTTTTCTCCAGAAGGATTAACGGCGTCGAATTCGAAGGTGCCAGAAAGGATTTCCTCTTTGTTGTCGAATCGGGTGATCTTTACACTTCCAGACAAAGAGGTGTCAGTAACGTAGAGTCCTGTAGAACCCCAAGCAGGACGGGTCGGGTGGATACTGTAATCTGTCAGATGTTGGTCCGTCCCAAGGGAAAACACCCTCGTTCCGGATAACAGGCTGTCATAGTTGATCCCCAAAACCACCACGCCGAATTTATCCCGGTCAATGTTTAAGCCCGTAATGTGTATCTCCCTTACCATGTCATGGTAATATTGCGCGTCTACCGACTTTTTGGTCAAGCCTCCCTTCACCCTAAACTCATCGCCGTTGATATAGCAACCGAAGGTGTTCTTACCATCGGTAGTGGGATCTGGGAATTCCTCATCATTGCAGGACACCGCCATAAGGAAAAGGGACAATAAGATATATGAAAGTGACTTTTTCATACTACTTCCTGTTCTTATTCCTTAACAATTACACTCTTTTTTAACAAAAATCAACATAAATCCGTGGTGTTTTTTGCGGGACCATCCGCATGGGGAGACGGGGCATGCCCGTGTCTCTACGTTGATCATTGGTTTGGAGAGGCTGGAGCCTCTGTTTAGGGGGAATCACAAGGTCGGAACCTTGCGATGGCCGGGGTTTGTGCAATTCAAAAATGCGAAATCAAGAAGTTGTTAAACAACAATTTTTTAATGAAAATAAAATCAAAATTGCAGTAAAATACTTAGCCGAATGATCGATTTAATTAAAACAGAAGTTCTTGATCAGGCAATTAGTGATGATGATCTACAAGCCTATTCGAACTCTTCAATCCATGGAGCTGCAGATGTTTATTATAAGTATTTTCTAATTTTAGAATATTTTGGGTACAAAATAGACAATACTGCCTTGGAGGTATACTACAATAAGTATTACTGGTTTTTAAGACATCTAGTTCAGATGCAAAATTTGCAAGGGTATGACGCCGGTTTAGAACAACAAGAATTTATAATTTTAGAGGAAGGAGAAAGCTATGACGATATTAATTGGGATATCGTTGAGTCAATATCAAATAATTTAAAAACATGATATAGTTTATATTTTCCTTTAGGTCAAGCATCCAGTGTCGAGACTCGGTTAGGGATCCCTTTCGTTTTTATTATTCGGGGTATTTTCATATAAATCACAGTTCTTGGGCAATTTTTTTTGCGTCGTGGTTCGGGATGCTGTATTCGGCCCTGTTTCGCGTTGTGACCGCGTGTTTTGGTTTTTGTTTGTCTCTGGGTGTTTTTGGGCTGTTTGCGCGTTGGAGGGGCGTTTCTGGACGTTTGGAGAGGTTTGAGTCTCTGTTTAGGAAGTATCATAAGGTTGAAACCTTGTGATAGTCTGTTTTCTTCCCGTTTTTTTTCGGTTTGAAAGGTAATCAGAAAAAGGGGGGTATTGGGGGGAATCCCCCTGATATAGGCGCAGGAGAGGAGGCTATGGCCGACGAGCCGGAGACGTGGACAGAAAGTGGCCTTAGCCGTTTTGTTTTTTGGCCACTTTCCCTTGAACAGACGGCGGGGGTTCGGGGGTAAGGCCCCCGTGCGTTTCGGTTGAGTTGTGTAGGGATTTATTTGAAGGGTTAGGGTTGCCTGTACGCGCGTGCGCGCTATAGTTGTTTTTTTGTTTTATATGTTTTATTGTTTTCGGTGGTTGTAAGACGCTGTTTTACAGATTATTGTGAAGCTAAAGGTTAGACGAGATACGTTTAAAGTATAGGGATTGTACGTTTAAAGTATAGGGATTGTACGTTTAAAGTATAGGGATTGTACGTCAACACAAACGAATTATTAAAAAAGAGCAACCTACATGCCGTTAAGGGTAAGGGATTGTACGTTAAAAGTGGGTAAAAAGCTTAAAAAATAGGGTAAATCGGATTGAAAGGTAAGGGATTGTACGTATACTTGGGGAAAGTTGGGTGAGGTGACGTACATTTTCTACCCCTAAAACCGAAGGAACCCCATGATCAAGGAAGATACGGAAGTAGGCGAATACAGGGTGACGAAATCGAACAAGATTTTGCCCAGGAAGAAGGAGCCTTTTACGCTGATCCAACAGCGGGCGATAGCGATAGCGATTAGCCAAATCCGGATTGAGGATACGGAGCTGAAGCCGCAGAAGGTGGAGATGCGCCGGGTGTTGGGCCTGGGGCCCGAGGAGAGTATGAGCGGGGCGCAGTATACGCGGACGAGGGAGTCGCTGATGCAGTTGACGAGGACGTCGATAGAGTATGTGCGGGATCCGAACGATCCGGGGAGCGCTTTCCGGTCGGTGAACTTTATCAGCGAGGTGAACCGCGAGGAGAATTCGGCGTACGTGACGATTCATTTCGCACCGGCGGTGAAGGATTTTTTGTTGGGGCTAAGGAGCAATTTCACGAGTTATTCGCTGAAGTATGTCTATGACTTCCGGTCGACGTCGTCGCTGATCGTGTACGAGCTGTGCAAGCAGTATGAGCGCAAGGGCAAGCGTATAGTGTCGTTGGACCTGTTCAGGAAATATACGGTGGTGGAAGACAAGTATCCGAAGTTTTCGCAACTGAGGAAGTGGGTGATCGAGCCGGCGCTGAGGGATATCAACGAGCTTTCGGACATTAGGGTGGAATTGGAAACGAAGCGCAAGGGCCGTGCGGTGAATACGCTGATTTTTCATATCAGGCCCGCGGCGGGTAGCCGGCCGTCCATAGCCGAGGAAGCGGAAAGGCCCAAACCGAAAAGGAAGGCGAAGCCCGTGGCCGTGGCTGAGCCGGAGCCGGTAGTTTTGGAGCCCGCTGAGGCCATGGAAGCGCCTGTGTGGGACGTGGACTTGCCGGAGGGGGAGAAAGCCTCTGAGGAGGCGCTGGAGAGAGCGAAAGACGCGTATGGCGAGTACTATGAGCGGAGCCGTACAGAGTGGCTGAGGAAGATTACGCGTGAGGATAAGGTGGCTTTTGCGGAGTACGCCCAGGATCCGGAAACGGAGGGGCATTGGCGGGACTTGTTGGCGAAGCTGAAGGCTGGCCCGGATATGGCGGATTGGAAGCGGTTCGCCGGTTTTGTGATTATGAGACGGGGGAACGAGAGGGAGAGGCGTTGGCTGGATATGGACCTGTATCTGGAGGATTGGCTGACGGAGGAAAGGGAGCCTGCGTTGGAGGATATTGTGGGGCAACTGGTTGGGGATTTTTGAGTTTTTTTGGGTGTGATTGTGTGCTCATCCGTAGTGGCAGGTAAGAACCTGCCGGTAGGGGTGGTCACAAGGTCGGAACCTTGCGACGGCTTAGGCTATTTTGATGAAGATGAGAAGATTACTAGAAGATATTAAAAAGCGGGAATTCACAACAGGGGCGAACTTCAGCTATAACCTTGACCGAGAATTCGAGCTTATATCTTCCAATCTCAATCTAATCCATCGGAAATACTTGGACGCAGACTTTACCCATTTTTTAGACAAAGGAAGGGTTGCCGTTCTGAATACCTTCAGTGGCGGAATTTTGTTTCTAAAAGCCCCTGAAGCCATCGAGAAAGTAACAATCGATTCACGAAGCCAGTCGAAGCATTTTCATGTGTCGGTTCTATTTATGTCCGAATCAAGACGGCCTGAGAACATTAAATACAAACCCGGTGCGGGGAAAGATGAGACTGTTCAATGGAGCGTTGAGTCGATATTCCCAAACTTCTTTGAATATCCGAGGGAGATCCAGAAGGCAATGCTTCTGATACTTGGGAGAATAGTAAAACGAATTTGCGAATACGGACGGACTAACTTCGCTTATATGAAAATTGAAAATGAGTTTGACATCGAGTTGCTCATTGACGGTCAGGTTGTGTCAGAAGTTCAAGTTGAACTAAATTGATATAATCAATCTCTTTCACCCATCGTAAGCTAGAGGACTTTTAGTTTGCTACAAACACCACTTTTCAAATACATATGCACCCTGACTTAATTACTGAACTTTCGCTCTCCCTGCATTTGGGAGAGCGATTCTTAATGAATATATTTCAGGCCGACCGCAAGGCGTCAAGTTCTTCCATGGCAGCCTTTATCATCTTCAAATACAATTTTGATTTTATCGCAAAGTGATTCAGCTTCTCCTTAACCTTCAGTTTTTCCAGTTTTATGTAGGCGATCATGGAAGCGAAGATGTGGTTCAATTGGGTAATCTCCATCTTTGTGGGAGACTTGCCTAACATCGTGTTTTGCTTGAGCGACTTATGGAACTCCTCGACTTTCCACCGTTTTTGGTAGATCGCTACGATATCCTCGAAAGCCATGTTCTCCCCGTTGGTAACCAGCCATTGTTCCGCGGTCGACCGGTCCCTGTTTGTAAAGACTTGTTTGGCGAGCGTGACAGGAAAATCAACTCCCTTGACCCACACCCGCTTCACTTGACCGCTTTCAATAGGCGCATCCGAAACGTGAATGAATTTGCCCTCGTTTTTGTCCTTTTCGCTCATTGCTATATTCCTGTTGCTCTTCAGCGGGCAAACGAAAACCTTCTTGAGCTTGTAATGAATATACTTCAGCGTATCGCTGGCGGTGAACCACGTATCGAAAAGAATGTACCTGAAAACCAGTTTGTTCAGAAAGTTTAGACGGTGTAAAACTTCCAGTACCATCTCATTTTTCGTTTTCTCGCTTTTACGCTTTTCCTTCCCGTTCTTGTCTATGTATTTCACCGTCTTGTGGACGATCTCATAAGCGACCGGACAGTTAACCGTTTGTCCTTCCACGGTATTGCTCAGAAGAAAGTTAAGGGAGTTGATCCCTTTGACCGCTTTGCCTACAGTATGGTCGAAATGATAAGCTACGATGTCGTTTTCCGAGGAATGAGGCTTGTGGACAATGCAATCGTCGATACTCAAAACCGCCTCTTCGCCCTCAATACTCCTGGCGAAAGACTTCACCTCTTTCCAAAAAGCCTTTTGGTCCATGTCCGGTTGCTTGAGGAGGTCGCTGAAATAATCATGGGGAATCTGATTGTCCAAAGATGCTGAGAGCCCTGTTGAGGTGGCTTGCCCTCGACTGGCAATAAGATAATCCGTGTATAATTCAAATCCGTCTCTCCTTTTCATTTTTCAAAAATCGGTCACTTATCATATAATTTCCAAAATTGCAATAGGAAAGGCGAGCGAAAGGTCAGTTAATTATCAACATTTAAAATGCAGTATTCCGAAACCACTAACATTTTGCACTTAGCAAGCTCCGGTGTCACTTTTTATTCACTCTTGTTTTCTTTCAAAGGAGTTATGCGCTCTGCAATTGCTTTTCAATGGCGCTTATGAGTCGCTACGCTTAGTTCATGAGAACGCTTCGCTAGTTGAAAGATCAAAAAGTAACCAAAAAATCTCTCAAATACGGCTACAAATTTTTCTTCCATCCAAAAGCATTGCGGTTATGGAAGAAAAATAAAGGCCTGAAATTAGTTTTTTGGAACGCATTGGGGGGCAATAATGGAGCAGAACTGTAAAGCGATTAAAACAAGGGAAATTTTGTCCCAGTGCATAAACTAATCTCACACAATTTAAAAATGATACTTAAGACCAAAACCTGCGAATTCGAAATTGGAATTAATGATAATATCCTTTTCCATGGCAAGCCAAAATTCAACCCCTACGGGCCGTGTGTTATCTTAAGTAATTACAATACCTATCAGGAAATCCATTTGGACCCTAACGTTTTTGGGTCAATGAGATTTATGATGAGCGAAAACGATATTCTTACTTTTTCACAATCCAACGGTCTATTAAATGCTGTTGAGTTAGAGATCCCTTACAATGTTCAAATCATTGAAGATGCTTATGAACCCATATGTAAGCAGACAATCAATTTAGTCGCTCGACAGGACAAATCTTTTTTCTTAGAACAAGCCATATCCGTAAAGTATTTCACCTCTAATGATTTTATGTTATTCGAGTACGAAAATCACGGGAAACCATATGATACCCACCACTTGAAGCTGGTTGATGATTTTTATACCGTCATTAATAGTAACACGATAATTGGGTGGGGCATTGAAAATTGCGGTAAATACTTATATGATTCGTACCGGAAAAACTATGACACTATTGAATCTGACAAAAGAACCCTAATCGTAGATTTCCTCTCCTTATATACTGAAGAAACATTTGAACTAATAGAGCATGGAGATAATAACGTGAAAGCGAAATTTTTAAAACTGCATGCAGAATCCAAAAAATTAAAAAGTAACGTAATGTGTGGGGTAATTGAAGATTGGTTAGATCTTGACCCCCACCATCACAAGCACCCATGCCCGTGATTTCTTTATCCGAGAGCTTCCAATCTTGCCCGGTCAGTTTTTTCAATCTAGATAATCTCGGAAGCTCGAAACAGCGGTGTTTATGATTTGGTGATCTGGGTGTGAGCATTGGGGCGGGACCATCCGCAGTGGCAGGTAGGAACCTGCCGGTTTGTTTGGTCACAAGGTCGGAACCTCGCGACGGCGGGTAAGTGATTTGTTGCTTTAAAATTATTGTTATCAGATTTTAAGTTCCTTATTTGTTATTGTTTCGCGAATTCTATAGGTTAAATATGGAATAAGGCTTTTGTTGATGATACGATATTTTAAGGTTCGGAATTATGGGTCGATCCGGGACGAGCGGGTTCTGGATATGGAGGCGACGGATGACGCGACGCTGGAGGACTACTATTGTGTGACGGCGCGGGACGCGGAGAGGCGGGAGCCTGTGCGTCTGCTGAAGCTGGCGGTGCTTTACGGTCCGAACGCTTCGGGCAAGAGTACGGTGCTGGAGGCTTTGGAGGCTTTCCGGGATCTGCACCTTCAGCCCAACCAGAAGAAGCACGAGGAGATTGGGGTGTATAACCCTTTTCTTTTTGACGGGCGTTCGGGCGGCGAGCCTACGGAGCTGGAGCTTGATTTTTTTGTGAAGGACAGGGACAGCGGGGATTATGTGGAGTATCGGTACACGGTAAAATTCGACCGGAGGTATATCCTTGAGGAGCGGTTGCTGCATTGGCCCAACCACCGGGAGGCGGAGGTGTTTAGCCGGACGACGGATCTGGACGCAGAGCTGAGCCGGATAAGTTGGGGATCGACGGTGAAGGATGACCAGAAGTACAAGGACGGGCTGGAACTGCACACGATTCCGAACGTGACGGTATTGGGGGCTTACAGCGGCGTGAACGCGAGGATTGACGCTTTGGAGAAAGTGTCGGCGTGGATGCGGGAACGCTGGATGCCGGGCATTGGGCCCAAGACGCGTCTGTTTGAGTGGGCGAAAAGGCAGATCAGGAACGAGGAGGGCGGCAGGGCCATCCTGAGGGAGCTGATCAACAAGGCGGATTTTCATATCAACGATTTTGACGTGGTAGAGGAAGACGCGCCGACGGAGGCTCTGAAGAAGTTGCTGGACGCTTTTGGCCGGGAGGATGACCGGCGGGAGGGCATCAAGGACGCCAAGATGTTGAGGGCGGATTTTGAGCATACGGTCCGGCACCAGGGAGAGGAAAGGCGGTATACGCTAAGCGAGCGGCGGGAGTCGGGCGGCACGAGGCGATTTGTGGGCCTGGGGGCCGTGATCCAGAAGATGATATTGGGCCATAGGGATTTGGCTACCATTGACGAGGTGGAGACGTCGTTGCACGTGGATCTGCTGAAGCATTATATCCTGGTGTTTTTGAGGAATACGGGCGAGAGCCAGCTGATCTGCACCACGCATGACGTGAGCCTATTGCGGGAGCGGGATATGCTACGGGAAGACGCGGTGTGGTTTACCGAAAAGCAGGATGACGGGACGACGGACCTGTTTTGCCTGTCGGATTTTGACAGCAGGACTTTCCGGAAGGGGAGTTCGATATACAACGCCTATATGAACGGAAAGCTGGGGGCGAAGCCCAATCTGGGGTCGGCGCATATAGACAAAACGGGGCTCGATGACTAGGAAAGGACGCAAAACGAGACCGGTAAGGCAGGGCCTGAAGACGGCCAGCGTGGTGGGCGACGGCTTTACGGAGAAGATTTATTTTGACAAGCTCAAGGATTATGAGAAGCCCAAAGGGCTGAGCGTGGTGCCGGAGCTGCCGACGAAGGGTAAGGGCGGCTGGGACCGGGTGTTGTCGAAGGGCGAGGCGGAACTGTTTGACAAGGAGCGTGACTATGTTTACTGCGTCGTGGATTTGGATGTGGTGAGGAAGGACCGGGCTTGGGACAAATACCGCGGGCGCATTGCCGATATACGGGACCGCATAAGCCGGGCCAAGGCCGCGGGCGATACGGTGGGGGAGTTTCATGTGTTGGAGTGTATGCCGTGTATCGAGCGCTGGTTTCTTTTGCATTACGAGTATTCGACCAAGGCGTTTGAGGACGGGGAGGCTTGCGAGAAGGAGCTGCGGAAGTATGTCAGGGATTATGAGAAGTCGCAGAGTTATCTGGAAAACGTGGGCGGTGGCGTGTACGCCAGGCTGAAGCCCGCACAACAGGATGGTTTCCGGAACGGTGACAGGCTGAAGGAGGCCGCCGTGGCCGAGGGCGGGGAGTCGTTTCCGGTATGTACGGTGCAGGAGGCTGTTCGGGGTATTTTGTTTTTCGGATCGGCGGACCTGAGGGGGCTGCGGGTAAACGGCAGGCCGGCGGATTTGGAGCGTATGGAGTTTTGGAAGCAGTGGGAAGGCGAGGAGATCTCGGAGGACCGGATTTTGGCGCTGACGGAGAGTCCGGACGCCGGAACGTCGGTGAGTGTTTCGGGTGACGAGATCAGGGTCAGGGTTACGGCTATGGACGGGGTTACTGTCCGGGAGTGGTGCTTTGGGGTTCGGTGTTTTTAGGGCTAGGGTGGTGGATTGTGTTACGGCCTTGTGTTATCATTGGAATGTGGCCATCCGCGAGGGGAGACAAGGCATGCCATGTCTCTACGGGTTTTGGTAATCTGGGTGGGACCATCCGCGGTGGCAGGTAGGAACCTGCCGGTTTGTTTGGTCACAAGGTCAGAACCTTGCGACAGTGGGGAAGAAAACATGAAGGGGAATTCACATTATTAAAAAGTAAGATGAAGAAATATCTAGCTAAAGATCGTTATATTTTTATAGGCTTCGGGATCATTTTTTTATACTTGATTGTGGCTCGTTTTGTCAATTATTATAGAATGCAACCAAGTGGAATAACAAAAGGGATTGCTTTAGAGAATGAAGGTTTACCTGATAGAGAGTCAGGTGTATATGTTTATACGGTAAATAAGGTCACATATAAGGCCTCTTGTATTATAAGATTAAAAAAGGACGCTCCATGTTTAGTGATTTATGGTAAAAGGTATCCGCATTTAAGCGTGATAGTACCATATCAGGACTTAGAGAATGATGAAATGGATAAGTTCCTGCGTAAATTTGATTTGTCGGATTATGTTTTAGTTCCGAGAAACTCAATTAATAACGCTGAGATGATTAGCTATATTAAGACCCCAAAAAAAGGCCAAGACAACTAATTGACTTGCTTGTTTTAAAAGACAGTACCTTGCGACGGCGGGGGCTTACAATTATAATCACTACGGATAACGCCCACTTGATATATCAATCTTATTTTGTTCATCATCATCATTAGGGACTCCCAAATCAACACCTTTACTTTCAATCCAATGTATAATTCTCTTTTTAATTCTAGGCTTAACCTCGTTTTTTTTCAAAACATCTAACACTAACTCTTTGGCGAGATAATGTTTTCCCAATGAAGTGTAAGCCAATGCTGTCCATATATCTACGGCATCACTTTTTAGATATTTATTAAGTAAAACTTTACAATCTTCGAGATCAACCAATTCTTCAAAAAAAGGAATAAATACGTTCTTTATTTCTTTCGTTATTAATTCTATAAAGATGGCTATATCAGTGTTATTATTAATAACGTATGATTTTAAAGTACCTAAAATTTCGTGCCCTCTACTACTAAATTGGCAATCAGATTCTTTAGGATTTTTAGGGGGTACCATTTCCTCAAGAACATCATCGGTATAAAACTCTGAGAAACTAAAATTATATGCCTCTGGGTAAAAGAGGCCAATATTTATACAATAGGAACAACTGAAAAGGTTGTCAGAAATATAAAAGTTAAATTGACTTAATTGGATATTAAAGACCTTTACAAAGCCATTTTCTTTTTTTCGAAATGTATTTCCAGAAATATTAAATCCATTTTTCTTAAATTCTTTCTTATAAATAGAAAAAATATTTTTCTTCAGCTCCGCTAAATTCATTTACGCTATTTTTTATAATGACTTTCTAAGTCTTGTAAACCCAACCGATAAAATCGGTCTGAATCCAGACTTTATTTTGATTAGGAGGTGTTATGTTTAGTTTTAACCCGCCCTCAAAGTAAATATATTTCCCACCAGTTAAAACGGAGTCGCGTAAAATTCACAGACGCCTCCGGTTCCCGGAAGCAAGGCTATTGGTATAAGAAGAGGTAACTCTGGGGCTATAGACCATCCGCGAGGGCAGGTGGGAACCTGCCGATAGGGGTGGTCACAAGGTCGGAACCTTGCGACGGCGGGGGTATCTTCCGTATAGGGAGACAGGGTGGGCCCTGTCTCTACGGTTCGTGGTTGGTTATTTTTCTACTCCTTTGACTACTTGGCCCAGTATCCATTTCAGGTCTGTTTTGCTGAAGCCTGACTTGAAGAGTTGGGCGGTGGCTTTTTCCAGTTGGCCGTGTAGGCGGTTGAGTTTGTCTATCTCTTTTGGCGTGAGGCTTTCGGATTCGAAGGTTTCCTTTACGGGGAGGTTCAGTGACGGGCTGGGCGATCCGTCGCCTTTGTCGCCGGACTCCGTTGATATTGTTTCCGCTGAGGCGGGGAGGACTTCTTCGGCGGTCTTTTTGCCGGAGGCTACGGCCTGTATGTCGGCTTTTTTGATTTTGGACTGGCCGGTGAGGATCTTCTGTTTTTCTTCGGGACGGGTTTCGGCCAGGATGTCGACGCCTTTGGCGTAGTCGGCGTTGCGTTTTACGGTTTTGTCGGAGATGCCGTATTCTTTGGCGAGGACATCGGCCGTGGCGGTGGATTCAAATGGGACATTTTGTCCCGTTTGATTTTTGGAGGCGTTTTTATTGTCCGCGGGGGCGCCCACGCGTTTCTTTTCGATGAGGTAGCGCTGACCGATGAAGTAGGCGCGCTGCTCTTTGGTGATGTTGCGCCGGCCGAGCTGGTTGTTGATCATCCAGTGTTTTACGGCTTCGGTATCGGCGAACTCTACGGTGCGGATCTTGAAATCTATACCGAGGGAGCGGGCTATGCGGTAGCGGTTGTGGCCGTCGACGAGTACGTATCGGTCGTTGTCTTCCCAGACGATGAGGGGCTCGCGCACGCCGTCGCGGGCGATGTTTTCTTCCAGCTGTTCGGTCTCTTCGGCCGTGAGGGGGTGGATGAATTCTTCGAGCTCCTGCAGGACGGTGAGGTTGTCTTTGACGGAGGTGGTATTTCCGAAGATCGATTTCTGTGGTTTTTGGGCGAAGAAGCCTTTTTTGTTTTTGCTCATCGGTGTTGGGGTTGCCTCGCTGGGCGTTTTGGACAGGGTGAAAAACGGAACGTTAAGCGGGGTGCGGAGACAAGGCGTGCCATGTCTCTACGGTGGCGTTGGGGTTAACGGGCTGGAACGGAGGCCAGTTCTTCGGCCAGGGCCATGTAGTCGGCGGCGCCGTTGGAGGTTTTGTCGTAGGTGAAGATGTCGGTCTGGTTGGAGTTTGACTCTTCCAGGGCGACGTTCTTGCGGATGAAGGCTTGGAAGAGGCGCACGCGGCCCTCGGTGGCTTCGCCGATGTAGTCGATGACGGACTTGTGGATGACGAGGCGCTTTTCGACGAGGGTGAAGACGATGCCTTCGACTTCGAGGTCGGGGTGGATCTCTTCGCGGACTTGCTCGACGATGCCCATGAGGCGTTGCAGGCCTTTCATGGCGAAGAAGCTGGGGGCGATGGTGATGATGACGGAATCTGAGGCCACCATGCCGTTTTGGGTGACGATGTTGAGCGAGGGCGGGCAGTCGATCAGGATGTAATCGTAGTTGTCTTTGACGGCGCGCAGGGCTTTGCGCAGGCGTCCGAAGCCGCCGATCTCGTTGTTGAGGCGCAGTTCGGCGTCGACGAGCTCAAGATCGGAGGGCGCCAGCCAGAGGTTTTCCGATATGGGTACCTGCGGAAGTTCGGCGCCTTCGAGCAGGGCGTGGACCACTTGCTCTTCGGGCTCTTCGTGGCCGAGGCCTTGGCTGAGGTTGCCTTGCGGATCGAGGTCTACCAAGAGCACTCGGTTGCCCAGCAGGGCGAGGGCTTTGCCGAGGTTGATGGTGGTGGTGGTCTTGGCCACGCCGCCTTTGTGGTTTATGATGGATATTATTTTCGCCATGTGGGGAAGATCGTAAATTTTTGGGAGGGTTGGAAGGGCCGGGCCCACGGAATGCCCGGTAAAAAGGGGTATATTCGCTTAGGGATGATAAAAGGGTAAGTCCGGTTGGGTATTAGGTACTGAATTGATGGGCTTGAGGCCTTCTTGGGATCGGGATAGGGTGACTATTCTTTAATTGTTCCTTAAGGTTATTTTATTCACCGCCCGGTGAGGTTTGATTTGATTTTTTGGGAACGGCAAGGGCTATTTTTGACTGTTTTTTTATGGAAGCTGTAGCGACAAAGGATCATCTGGAAGAGATTAAGGAGCTGTTTAGGGAAGGGAAGCTGGAAGAGGCGGTGGAGTATGCTGTTGAGATTCCGGTAAGGGACAAGGTCTATCCGAATATTATAAGTTGGGTATCCGAAGAGAATGAGCGGAAGCCTAGCGCTAAGGGGTATGTTATATTAGCGCTCTCGCTAAACAGAGCAGGGAAGAATGAGGAGTGTATTGAAGTAACGAACCGGGCGATAGCAATAAATCCAGGGGAGGCAAAGGCTTATCATTTTCGAGGCCATGCCAAATACGACCTCGGGGATAAAGAAGGAGCCATAAAAGATTACGACGAGGCCATACGGATTGACCCAGAATACATCAATGCGTACAACAACAGGGGCAATGCCAAATACGAGATCGGGGATAAGGAAGGCGCAATAAGGGACTACAGCGAGGCTATACGGATTGACTCAGAATACGCCTATGCGTACTCCAATAGGGGCTTAGCCAAATCCGGACTCGGGGACAATGAGAGTGCCATAAAGGACTTCGACGAGGCTATACGAATTGACCCGAAATTCGCCGGAGCGTACTACAACAGGGGCTTAGCTAAATCCGAACTCGGGGACAAAGAGGGTGCCATTAGGGACTACAACGAAGCTATACGGATTGACCAGGAATTCGCTGGATCGTACTACAACAGGGGCAACGCCAAATCCGAACTCGGGGACAAAGAGGGCGCCATAAAGGACTACTGCGAAGCTATACGCGTTGACAAGGAATACGCCAATGCGTATTTCAACAGGGGCATTGTCAAATACGGATTAGAGGACAAGGAGGGAGCTGTAAAGGATTATAACGAAGTTATACGCATTGACAAGAAATACGCCAAAGCGTACTTCAACAGGGGCATAGCCAAATACGACCTCGAGGACAAGGAGGGGGCAATAAGCGACTACAATGAGGTCCTACATATTATCCCGAATAACATTATCCCTTATACAAACAAAGCATCTGTTCAAAAAGACCTCGAGGATTATGAAGGAGCAAGATCTACCTATGAGATAGCTTTGGAAAGGGCGGAAATGGATATTTCAAAAAAAGCCGAAATACAGAATGAGATTCGGAACCTGAGTGACTTTATTCAATTCCCTTCCCTATATGATATCTATACGCAAATAGATTCGGTGAGAGCAAGCCTTGAAATTAATCCTGAGGAAAGTGAGCTTACGCATTACACTGGTTTGGGGACAGGCAAGATTATCATTAGTCAGGAAAGTCAAGACAAAGAGGGAAAGAGAATTCGGGGTTCAAAATTACGGATGTCGGAGGGGGCTTTTTTGAACGATACTTCGGAGGGGCATAAGCTGTTCGATTTTATTGACAAGGATACGGAATACAGGTTGAGGGGCGAGGGTATGAAGGAGACGTTTCAGCCGAAGCCTTTTATCGGGAGTTTTGTGCCCGCCAGCAAGCGTGATGACCTTACGCTGTGGCGGATGTACGGAAAGGAACGGCATACGGAGGGTATGGGATGCGCGATTACACTGAGGCGGGAAGAACTTGAGAAGGCAATCAATGATGCTTTATGTCCGGAAGCGCCACAGGAAAAGCGGGAGGCCTTGGAGGCGAAGCTGATAGATCAGGAGCGGTTGAAGAAGGAAGTCGGTTTTTATTATGTGGCGTATCTGACTGAGGACGATGGGGTGAGGGTGCCGGGGAACAAGGGTGAGGAAGATAATCTGGAAAAGCTTTTGGCCGAACTGAAGGGTAGTATATCCGATATTCTGAAGGAGGAGTACGGGGACGAGGAACGCCTGAAGGCGTTGCGGCTGTCACTGGAAAGGAAGCTGTTGGAGATCGCTTATCTGTTTAAGACTGACCAGTATGTGTATGAGCATGAGATCAGGATGATTTTGACGGGAACGGGGCTAACGAAGGTGGTGGAGAAGAATGACGGGCAGGGGCCCGGGCGGGTGTATACGGAGCTGGTGAATATACGGCCGTATATTACGAATATCACACTGGGCCCGAAGGTGGACAGGCCGGAGGAATGGGCTTCGTTTTTTCATTATGATCTGGCTGAGGAGGGGATTAGCGTGGATATTCAGTATTCGGTGTTGCCGTTTAAGTAGGTTGGGGGTTGTTTGTTTCACCCGAAAGGATGGGATAAAGCTTAATTTTGACATTATGTGTTTATACACTTTTTGAGACAGTAACAATGAAAAGAATACTAGGTAAAATCGTTGCAACTACATTCAGTACTTTACTAATACTAATCGTCATATTTATATCCAGGGCTTGTTCATAAAGGTCTATCTATTAAAATATTGGTGAATAGAATTTATATCTGCTACGATCTCCTCTCGCATTTCATTCATATTTTCACCAGCGTTCCTTTGGATCAAAATATTCATTACAGCAGTCAAAATACATGAAACACTTTGCTGTATACCAGAGACAAGGCTCCTTAACCCGTCCTCTCCGAAGTTCGTATCCCTCATATTATTGTTTGCCTCTACGGACCAGTGTCCCCTTACGGCGTTAGGCAAGTTGTATTGATCAATAAGACCGGTATTTATATTGCTGACGTAGTATGATGTCTCGCTTGATGTTTTTCCTGTTTTAACGACTTTACGGGTACGGTCTACCCGTATGAAGCAGCTCATCCCCGTATTCGACCAGCGACGCTCCAAGCATCCCGTTTCCACCGGGTAGGTCCGGTATATTCTTGTTTCGATCCTGCCATGGCCCTTTTCGACGGTCTTTTTATAATCCAAACATTCTGATCTCCGCTCCATGTCTCGAAGGTCTTCACGGAGTATTTTCTGGTTCCCTTTTATTTGTGAAAGGTAGACGCCCCGTTTTCCATGGATTCCCTCCAGTAACCCGGAATTATTGTGAAGGGCATCCATCGTATAAGCCGTTCCCGAAAGACCGGATTGAGTTTCAAAATATTCGTCGACAATACCCCGCTCGGAGTCTTTGGTACCCGAATAGTAGCCTACAACCTTGCTGGTTTTATCTTCTTGCGCGGTAACCAGAACCACGCTTTCCCCGCGTTTGTCCCCTGAGGATTTGTCGATACTCCCCCGGAGTTCTTTACCGTCAATCGAAAACCATTGAAGAGCTTGCGGATCTATAGTTTCGTTTGCGTTAAAAGTGGTTTCAGCAACCGCCTTAAGTCCCTGTATATCTGTATCCTTCAGGATTCTTCGGAGTTGAACACGGCTCACACAACACTTACTTTTACCACCTGTGAAATCCCGCCAATAATCGTGATCCCTTTTCATTGAGCGGTGAATCTGTGAGAAATTGAGTTTTCCTCCGCTCCTGAATACGGCAAGCATAAAGCACAGTACGACAAAAGCCAGTTCGTGCTTCTTCCCCTTGGCGTTCCTGTGGTCTACAAGGCTTAGTTGTAACTGGAGGTAGTATTGATTAATTTCGTTTTTTTGGGAGCTTATCCATCAACCGCAAGTTTGTTTGTGGTAATTCAAAATTGCAATTCATGGTGGTAAGCTCCTATTTTCTCAGACGCTTTATGAACAGGCCCTGTATTTATATCTTTATCAGGGATATATATATAGAATATATTACATCTGTTTTGCAAAAAGAAGGGCATGTTGCGTCTTTCAGAATTGTAAATTTTGAACCTGGCAGATACCACCGGACAAACTATACTTATCGATATTCTGTAAATGGGAAAAATTATGATGTATGGATTGAAGGGCGGTCTAGCTTAGACAATAGTATTGGATATGTCGCATACTTGCCTGAATTTCCATCCTACAGTTGTTTAATAAGACGAACATCAAAAACAGATGTCCATGATCTTCAACATGGGGGGGAATTTAAGTCTTTGTTTGGTGAACTTCATTCTTCAGATTCACACGTTCCCTTTGACAGCATTCCTTATAGTTGGCTAATGAATAGATGGGATATTAAAGGCACAAGCGATGAGTGATAGATCAGTTCTACTTGACAATAATAAAATCAGCACATCAAGTTTGTAATAACCATGTTTTTTGCGTTTAGGTAATGTTCTTTTATACCAGAGACTAAGTTTCACTGCATTTGTCCTAATTCATTATTCAGATAAATGAGGAAACTTCAGTTCGTCAAAAACTAAGAAGCCCCAAAGAAATGGCTAAACAAAATACGGATAGAAAGAGGGAAGTCATCAAACTTATCTCAACAATAATTTTACTTCTATTAAGCGTAAAATCTTTTGCTCAGGAAGCAGCTACCTTTTTTGATTCTATATACATTACCGATATCCAGCAAACCTCAAAACTTGGCTTAATTAGAAATTACTCTAATAAAGATGATGGTATAAAATCTAAAGTATGGTTTATAGGGCATTGGGAAGATTCTTATAATAATTCTCACAAGGTGTTCACTTCATTCAATATATATGGTAATAAAGGGGTAAGCCGAGTTATTCTTTGCGGGAACAAAAGAATCATATGTTATCATGCTGACATGCCTGATTACCTTCCCGTTAAAATTATGAATAATAAATTCCTCTTTAATAAAGGGCCAGCCTTTGAATTAGAATCAACAGAATATCCTTTTTGTACTCCATATGGATGTTTTGAGATGAGTGGCTCAGAATATTATAACTAGGTGAAAATCCCAGCTCACCCTTTTCCGGCTTCTTGTTGATTCTTTATAGGAGTAGATATTTTTTTGTACGCAAAAGGAGATTCCAGACAGATTCAAGAAGTGTTGGCAAGGGTAGTAAAGGCGATAACAACTTTTAATCATCAGGCATATGAAAAAAAGAAACCGACCTGCGATCATTGCATTTTTAACGATGGCGATCATTTTCCCATTTCTTGTTAGATACACCGATAACAAAAGGATGGAGGAGATACGGCGGTATAAATACATGAAATACGATAGGGGTTATTCTTTCACGGTTAGGGATGTTGAGTATGACCGAGGGTATACTAAGACAATCACAAGCGAAGACGATAGTATCTTGGTTATCTGCACTCCCTTGCGAAACCCCTTTGAGGAGGCCGATTCGGTGACAAAACAGGAGGGTTCATATAATCTAACTGTTCATCGAGGAACTCAAACATTGAATTATACTCTTCGCAACGAAGATAAAGTGGCGAAAGAGGCTTTGATCGAATAATAGGATTGAGTGTGGTCAATAATTATATATTCGAGTTATGGAGGCCTTAAGGAGCATTATTGATTTACCTAATATTGATGGGTTAAGAAGAAATATGCAGGGGATGGCTTTGCTTGACGCTGTGATAATGCCTGAATGGGAGCATCGGTATTTTTCCTTCGACGGTAATTGGTCTAAAGGCGAGATGATGGGGTCTGTAAGGGATGGCCTTGGCGCTGAGTGCTTTATTCATTTTACGAAGTTTGGTGCGGTGGGTAAGGTTTTGTCGGGTCCGTCTTTGCCTAATGTCAGTGATATTCCAAAAAGGATTCCCGAGGGGTTTTCCGGTTTTGTCGATGAGCCCGCGTTTAATGTTTCCGAGGCTTCGTTTTTTTTCTGGAGAAGATACTCGGATGATTATTGGTCGGTTTATCCGGATAATCTAGATGAATACGATTGGTTGGGTACTCTTAAAAACGGCTGTCTTTCTTACCGGTTATGGGCTGAGTCTTATTATGAAAGATCTTTTCCGGCTAGGGTAGTGGAAAGTGTCTATAGCGGTCTGAGGGTTACCGAAGGGGATGTAGTCGAGTTGAATCCCGCAATACGCTTAGGTGATCTTCAGGATGATATTTGTGGGATATTGGGGGGGTAGGTGTCTTGTGGGAAGATAGGGCATATCCGTGTCTCAAAACGAAAACGGGAACTATCAGTGCTGGTGCTTCAATAGGAGTTGGTGTTGCCCAAACATTTTCATAGACCACTGATAAAGGAACGACAAAAGTCCTTAAAAAGTAACTATTTTCAACAACCCAACATATGAAGGTCAAAAAGAATATAATTAGCACACTGTTAGCCTTTTTGTCAATAGTCATAAGTTTACCAATCCTCATTCACTTTTCAGACAAAAAGAGAATAAAGAATTTAAAAAAATATCGATATATGGAATATGAAAATCAATATTCTATAAGGGTTAAAACTGTTTCGTTTGACCACGGATGGATTAAAGTCATCACTTCAAAAAATGATAGTATATTGATGGCGTGTACAGTCTCTGGGAATCCTTTACAACAATTTGATTCTATACATAAACCTCAAGACTCATATGATCTAACCGTATTGAGAGATGAGAGAAAGATTCGACTTACCCTCGAAGACCCAGCTAAATTGGCTCGTAACGTTGTTGGAAATCAGTAATTCCTCTGCTCGACTAAGTTTGTCGTCGGACGTTTCCAGTTGTTTAGCCGGGAACTTACGCTGAGCGCATTGGCCTTTTATCTGTATAGGAAAGAGGAGCTGATTTTTTAGGGAGATTATCTTGTATTACCATCCTAGTGGGGAGACAGGGCATGCCCGTGTCTGTACGTGAGCCTAATTTGGGTGCTAGGTAGTAGTCATACTTTTAAGTAAACCTATACTTGGGAATGAGATCAAAAATAAAATTTATACTAATCTTTATGGTCAGTTCTCTGGCGATCTACCTTGCAATAATGACGTATTTAGCGTTCAAATTTGCTTTAACGATACCTGAAGCGGTGAAGGGTATTATGAATACCAAAGAAAGCTGGAGTAAAAGATCAAACAGTAACACAAACACATTTCCCTCAGATACTCTTTTACTCGATTCTTTAAACAGTATCAAGTATAATCGCAAGGAGAATGATGGGGATAGTATCCAATAGGTCGAGGGAGCATCTTTTAACGTTTTAAAGGGTGTATTGGATTCCCCAGTAAAGTTATAAAGTCGCATTTCTTTCGGCCAACCTTTTTAAGAAAAACACTTATACGTATGCCTAATGTAGAAGATATTCAGAGTATATTTTTTAATAAATTCAATATTGAAAAATTGAAAAAGTTAGCTACTGAAGCGTTAAAAGACCATGCATATGATTATGATTTTTTACAGGAGAATGGATTTAACGATGTATCCAAATACAAGGGTGACACAAGGAAATTAGAGATAATATATAGAGGAATTACAATTCATTTTCGTGGAGATCTTATCCAAGGAAAACCTTTTTTCAGAATCTTATATTCGATGATTGATCCGGCTACAAAATCGGAGTATTTCAGGTACGACCTAGAGTTTAATAATGAAGGAGATATTCTTGACGACTATTTTTACATACCTAGTCTTGACTAGGGCATTCGCCTAAGTCCAACTGAACCTAAGTGTTGGCTGTTTACGTCCCCTATCTGAAACCTAAGGCTAAGTGTATAGGCCTTTTAATCGTTAAAAAATGGGCAAAACGGTGTTTAACGAAATATTACTATGAATACAAAAGAGTTTATAACGGCATTAATGGATCAATGCCCTGATATTGTAGGGGATATAGACTCCGAGAGGTATCAAATGTTGGAAATGGAGACGGAGATGTGGCGGGGAGAATTCCATGTTCCTTTTAAGAATAAGGACACTGATCCTATACTTAATCTTGTCGCGAATATTAATCAGCGGTCTCCAATAATAGAACACTTGTCATTTTCGGATGATTACTTTTGCGTACTAGACCATTATCTGTTCGGGGGAATCATGGAAGACAGTTTAGGGATAGAGATCTCTACTGGAAAGATCAATCTACTTGAAATAAGTGATGGGCGCATTCTTTATTCTTGCGCAAAAGACAGTGCCAGCTTCTTGGACGCCATTCTTCAATATACGGAGTATATATCACGACTAACACAAAGGGATATAGTTGATGAAGGTACTGAGCGCAAAAGCTATATTAATAAGGCGACTGAGTTAGCGGGTGGGGACAGCTACTTACCTTTCTTTTCGTATTTGTTTTCTCTATAGAAAACACTCTCTTTAGCGGAGAGAGGCATTTTTTTGTATGTTGAAAATTAGAAATATGAGTAAACTGAAAATCTTTTTTTTATCGGTTATAATCGTTTTTGTGGGCGGATGCCTATATGTATTGTCTATTTTTGACTTTTTTAGACCCAAATATTTAAATAATAGATTCAAAACGGATGGGTTTCAAACAAGAATGTTGAAATACGTTCCGACGCAAAGAAATTGTCTATTCCTGAAAAATCGAGATAACAGCGACGAATCAAGTTTTTTGTTGGAACTAAGGCCAACAGTCTCTTTTCATAGCGACTCAACTAAAACCATAAGGATAGGATATATACGGCCAGGATCTGATGGGGCTTCGGATAAAATTTCTTATGTCAAAATCCTTGGAAAGGAACGTAATACTGAAGAATATGTCGATATCACAAAAGATTTTTATGAACAGGAATTCCATTATACCTTAGATAGTACTCTAGAGCATTCAGGAACCAGTGTAGTTTCAAAGTATGGTTATGTTTCATTACCTAGTATTGACTGGTATATAAATAAGTATAACAATAGAAGATTAATAGGAAATGTTACTCCACAAAGAGAAATATTATTGATATACACAGGTTCTTTGGAGATAATGGATGTTAAAGTTGAGGTATTTAAAGAGCATTCTAATAAGGGCGATTCACTTATTTCCTCTTCTCCGGTTATGAGGCCCTGATAATCTATAACGAATGACAAATCTTGAGATGGAAAAGGGGTTGCCCCTTGATATGAAAGGGAACTACTGTCAGTTTGAGGACCGGGGTGAGGTTAGGTTTATTGAGATCTATACTTTAGAGTATGACATAAAGGAAGTTGAGTTTCTCAATAAGATTGGGGTGTATGAGGAGAGTAACACTTACTCTTTTATCCGTCTGTGTAAGGGGGATATTCCGAAAGGCACGAGATACATATACAAGCTTATGACGTATCTGAATGACAGTAAATCGGAAGACCTATGGACGTTTAATGAGGCGATTCATGAATATGAGGAAGTGGGGTTTACGACATCCGATGAGCTGTTTCTGTATTGCGAAGATAGGTGGGGTATCGGTAAACAGGATTTTACAGGATATAATGAGACGGACCTTCCGTATTAGAGGGACGGGCAGGTGGCGGGATGCCCATATCCTCGCATTCCGTTTCTGAGGGTGACAATGGGTCTGGACGTACTTAACAGCGGAAAGGTATGTATAAGTTTTATTTGGCCATATTAACGTTTATGTACGGGATTAGCTTGTTTTACCTTAGCGTGAATATCGACGCTTTTCCATGGTATGCTCATAGGCCTGACGGGTGGTACTTGTTAATCGAGTTTACTATTCCGAATACCTTTATTGGCTTGATCTTGTCTTCGCTGTTGATTCTTAGGAAGAAGATCCTCTTAGGTGGGCTAATACTGGTTTATACCTGTTTAACTTTTTACACAGCGCTAACCAGAAGCAATTCGGAGCCTACGCTGTTTGTCCTCAACCTTGTGTTGGTGGCTTGTTTGTTTGTTTACACGCAAATCATTTACTCTAGAGGGAAAGGATAAACTAGCGTTGCACTTATATGACTTTTTGTTTTTTATGGAGAGGGTAGGGGGCTGAACCGCTGAGCCCATTGATAATGAAACAATAGAGAAAAATCAATTTATTACAGATGCTTTATCAGCATTACAAGATTTAATAAAGGACGGAACAATAGAAAGCGTCTATTATGAAAGGGATGGAACTAGATCAACTGCAAGAGATGAAGATAATAAGTTATATGACCGAAAGTTCACTAATGTTTATAAGATGAAGTTTAAGGAAATAAAGTATGATAATAATGGTTTTTCTTTTGAGGGGAAATTATTATTGGAATATAAGGAACAAGATCGTTTAGATGACAATGATTAAGGGCAAACACATATTAATCATATTACTATCATTAATAGTAATATTTATAATTGCGTTATATTACTATATAGCAATTGGGCTCGGATCTACGTTACTTAAAATACTTAAGGGTATTATAAATTACTAATGCGGATCAAGGATAAGCAATGATAAAACAATTCGTTTTTAATTTAAATAACCATACTTTAGATTTGTACAATCTAAAGCACCCCGCTCCTACCGGTTTACCTGTCGCCCGTTTCTGGCTAGAAAATCTGAAACTCACGCTGATCGAATTGGCCATTTGGCCGTAACGCAAGGGCTGTATCAATAAAAAATGGACGAAAAATCCAGTGTGTATGACATACCGTATTTTTTGCGTTTAGCGTTTTTTTTCAACAAGGACTATCCCCGGAATACCGAAGGACTCATATGCGCAAATGAATACATAGCACATAGAGAAGAGGAAGAAAGGAACTAGGCCTTCTGTTGTGGTCTAGCCACATAGCCGAAAATCGATTGTCCGATTAATAGGGGCCTGGACCAATTTCAATCTTAAATCCTTATGGAACGCAATATTCACAAAAGTGGAATGGTTGAATTCCCTCATACAGGCACCGAAGTTACTGGTTCAGGTACGGTGGGACAATATTCAATAAACAATACTGTGCTGTATGAATACTATAATAGAAATGATGTCACAACTGGAGTAGAAGACCATATCAAGGATACTATACTAACAGTCAGTTCAATGCTTTAAGAAATAAACATTTTATAAATTCGATGTCAAGAAATGGCTTTTCAAGGGTGTTTGTAGCCCCATCGATAGTCAATGATGTATCAACAACAGGTTCAACAATAAATATCATTGGAGATAATAAAGGGATACACGATAACCACTTACATTTCGATACAGACTAACTAAATTTATTATGCTAAAGAGATGGTCACTTTTATTTTTGTTTCAAGTAATAAGTCTTCCTGTTTTTTCTCAATTCCAATTAGGGTTACCTCTTTATGATGACTCTGATTCATTTCACTTCTATTGTAAATATGGGGATATTAAAGTGAATGATAATGCGGTATTACTAGGTGACAAGGGCATATTTGAGGAGGTTAAGATCACCAGAAAAAGTAGATACGATTCATTATTACTCCACAAGAAAAATTTTCCAAGAAGGCTACAAATAAAACCTATTGGAACATTGATTACAACAAAAAGTAAAGAAAATTTCAGATTACTATTGAATTACGGAAAAAACACCTTAGATAAGGCATTATTTCGAAAACTAGAGAAGGCTGATCTTCATTTGACGAATTCAGATACAAAACCTACAGATATAATTGATTTCTATGGCTTTGTATATACACTTTCTTTCACAAAGAATCCTGAAACTATAATTGTATACGATATAAACACTTTAACTAAAAAAGGTAAATCTAGTAGAACGATACTTTTGATGACTGGAAATACTATTCGAACTAGATTAAACTTATTTTAAAAACAACGAATGAAATACTTAACTAATATTTTATTGAATCTCTTCCGATCGGCTAAGGTGTGCCGTGAAGCGACCGCCGGCATCCGCAAGGATGAAACAAGGTCGCATGCTGTATTCGAGATGGTGGCAGGCCTGCCAGAGTCGCCGTACAGGCGGAGGCTCCAAACCGCTCTATTTTGGCCGTAACGCAGGGGCTGTATCAAAAAAATGGATGGAAAATCCGGTGTGTTTGCATGCCCACATAGCCGAAAATCGATTGTCCGATTAATAGGGGGCTGAACCAAAAAGTAGTTGAACCTGGGTATAGCCATGAATTTGAAAAGGCACTAGGGAACACTGAGTTTATATGGAAAGATTGAGGTTATGATTCACAATATTGACAAGGACTTTGATATTATTCCTGAAAAAGGAATCGGTAATATAAGACTAGGGACAAGCATTTATTATTTTCAAGAACTTTATGAAAAACAAAAAAAGGATCAATACATAGATATAAAACCTACTATAAACCCTAATTTAATTTATTTGACAGATGTTGAATATTGTGACTTTGTGACATTTTCTTTTAATTGTAATGGTATTTTATCTATAATAACTCTGAAAAATGGGTATGAAGGGAAATTATGGGGCACTATAACGTTGAATTCTCAAGTCAAAGACATATTTAACACTATTGATGTTAAAGAGTTTGAAATAGAAGATGGGTTTCTAGTTATAAATAACTATACAAAACTTTATTTCTTTCTGGGTGAAGATGTTCCTGATTTCTCCGAATATCATGAAACTAAAGACTTAAAAATAAAAGAAATATTAATAATTGATAAAGAATTACTATCTCACCGCCCCCCCGCTAACACAAGTATATAGGTCGGCCGTTTCCGGCTTCCTAGCCGGGAACTTATCCCGATCGCATTGGCCTTTTAGACGTAACGCAAGAACTGTATCAATAAAAAATAAATGGAAAATCCGATGTGCTTGGCATAGCGGATTTTTTGCGTTTTGGGGTATCCTAGGGTGATGCCCCAGGTTGACGAATGTAAGACCTTCGGCCTATGTAATTTGTGGCGCTATCATCAGTTTGGGGCAGTTTTTTGACTTTTTAGCGTGAGGATGGTTTCAGTCCAATTTTTATTGTTTCAACAAAGACTATCCCCGGAAAGAACAGAAAAAAAGGGAGAAGAAAGGAGCCTTTACATTCGGCCGGGGGCCGGGGCTGTTTACTCACTTATGATTATTTTGTAAATGTGTTCGTGAGCTCACTATCGCTCGGTTGGAGCGACGGAGGAGTGGATAATAGCTCCGGTTTCCGGACGTTCCCGTGGCGTTTTCTTCTCTTTTTCGTTTGTTTTTCGGCGGGGAGGGTTTCGCTACGAGTTTTTTTAGGGGTGTTTCTATTCTTGTTTTTCCGATCTGTTTCTGTTTGACCATTCGCGTGTGAGACAGGGCATGCCCGTGTCTGTCCCTAAAAAATAATGAACGGATCAGGAAGAAAAAATCCGGAAAAATCCCTTTTTCCGGATGTAAAACCTTCTGATTAGATATGTAAAAAGGAGATTTTCTACTCAACTTCTTCTACTTCAAGCGTTTTTTCCCACCAAAGGGAACCGTCGCCCATGAACCTTTGTATTGTATAGGGTTTCTTGTCTTCAGACAATTTGTAAACCCAACGGTCTTTTGTCTCTTCCTGTGAGTTTTTAGACGTCTTTTCCTCGATCATGTCAAAGGAGGCGAGGTTAACGTTAATTCGGTGGTTGAACCATTGCTTAACGACGTTGTGCTTAATAATATCCTGAATAGCGAAATTACCCGTACCGTATTTGAAGGTTTCCGATGCTTTGAAGATATGTTTTTCGTCATCCCAATCGCTGGAAATCAGTCGGCCTTTATCATCATGTTTCCACACGATTGAGATTTCGTAAGTTCCCGCAGGTTTTTCATCACTATCTTTTTCTTCTCTTATAACCTGCCATTCTTTTACCTGCCCGTTCTCTATTTTCTGGGGTGTGTAGGTTGATTTCATAAATAACTTTTCTCCCCCGATATAAGTAAACAGGATGAGTGATTTAATCTGGTCATCATCGTAATTAAGCTCTAAACGTTCCTTGCTCCCATACGGGGTTTTGTGAATCCAGTGGGTAAGATTATCCTTCACGTCATATTCAAAAGTCTGCATACCTTCCCACTTGTGTTCCTTCATGACCACGGACATGTCGATACGTTCTATTAAGCCCTTGTCGTTGTAAGTGTAGGAGTCCACTTGCTCACGAGCTCTTACTTTGTCTACTATATTGACCTTCGTAAGTTTATAAAGCCCTTTGTCGCCATTGTTTTCATCCGGAATATCAGGAGTTTCCGTATCGTCTTTTTCATCTAAGGGGACATCGTTATTATCGCAGGCGCTGAATGCGAAAAAGCTTAACATTAGCACGATTTTAAATCTCGTTTTCATCATAATTGTCTCTATTTATAAAAGTGTTAGTTGCTTAGTATGAGGGGTTCTGTATAACAGTCTGGTTCCCTGATTTGACGGATTCCTCAGGGATTGGTAATATGTATTTGTCGGGGTTTATCGCAGCACTTTTTTCATCGTACACTTTAAAACCGGACTCGAAACCTCCGTCGATGTATGCGTATCGGACCAAATCGAACCAACTTTCGCCGTTTTCAGTGCCCAGTTCCATCATTTTCTCTATCCGTATCGCTTCTAGAAGCTTTTTATTGGATATGTCAGACGGGTAGGTATTGAAGCCGTCACTTCTAACAGAATGTGCGCCGGCTCTTTTTCGGATTAGATTAAGAGCCCACAAGGCATCTTGATATGTTTTTTTATGCGTTCTGGCATTAGCTTCCGCAAAAATCAAATATATCTCGGCCATACGCATGTGATAGGCTATCTCGTAGGGCGCTCTTTGGTATTTGTTATTGGTATTAATTTCGGAGTTTGGCGATATGAAACTGATTCGGGTGGAGTCATATTTTATTACCTGATCATTGATTATCGCCCCTCCATTTTTCGCCAATTCTTGATAACGGTTAGATATTGAGCAGAAACTCCCTAACCAATACGCCGAAAGGCCCAATCCATGAATTTTATCACCGTATGCGCAAAACAAAGCCTCCTTATTATCAAAAACATCAGGTGTTGTTAAATCGAATAGACTCTGGAAGTCGTTCAGTAAACCAAAGTTTTCGGATGCATGATCTATAACCTCTTTGGCCGTTTGAGATGCCTCCGAGAAGCTGCCTTTATATAATAATACTTTTGCTTTCAGTGACTTGGCGAAGGTCTGGTTAGCGAATATTTTTTTTCGCAGAATAGGCGCTTCAATTATCGCGTCATTCAAGTCATTTAAAATGGCCTGATAAGTTTCCTCTACCGTACTTCTCGCTTTAGCGTCTTTGGTTCGGGTTGGCTCTAAGGTGATTACGATCCCGTATTTTGAGCTCGTATCGTAGTATTGCCCCCATAGTCGCAACAAATAGAAATGGGCCAAGGCTCGCATTGTTTTAGCTTCACCGAGGATTTCACGTTTTCTTTTCGGGTTAGAGAATTTATCTCCAGATAGAAGCGATACCTTTTCTATCACCCAATTCGCTCTGTTGATAATACTGTATAGAGAGAGGTATCCCCCTTCTATGGATTTCATCTCCTTGTTAGGCTTGTTCAATGCTAAAAACCTGCTTTCACCCGCTTCGCCTTGGCTGGCGGTTATGCCTAACAGGGATGGAATAATCATGATGTCGGGCATCCCTGTTAACTTGCTGGATTGAGCCCATCCCGCATACACACCGGTTAGGGCTTGTTCGGCACTGGTCTGATCATGGATGGCAAATTCTGCGTCCACTGAATATTTCGGCGAATAATCGTCAAGGTCTTTCACCAAGTCGCAAGAAGAGAGAATTATTGCCAAGCTGAATGTTAGGCTTGTATAAATCTTGAGCATAATCGTATCACATACTTAAATTGACGGAAAAAGAATAAGTCCGGACAAAGGGAAATGACAAGTCCGAATCAAGGGGCAAAGCCGTTCCGGTTCCGGCTCGGACGGGATCCAAGGATCGAGGGTCATTACCAGGATATTTTGACCAGACAAAGACATTATCAGCTTTTAATGCGATTCCGACATCCTTTATCCATGAGTTGTTAAGCCATTTTTTCGGGATCCGATAACTGAGAAACAGCGTTTGAAGACTAAGGTATGAGGCGTCATATACTGTTTTAGAATTTATTTCCGAATTGGTAACAGAACCATGTTTGGCATATCTCGCCTGTTTATAGTCTGAAGTCCAAGAGTCGAAAATGTGATCCGATACGTTAGTATATTTATTAAGACGGCTGGATACAGGATAAAATACCTTGCTGTTTCCGGTAACCCATTGCAAAACGCATGACAAAGAGAAGCCTTTGTATTTCAATGTGTTCTTCCAGGTTCCGTATATGTCAGGATTCATCTGTCCGAGAGTGGTTAGGTCGGCTTTGTTTATCTGACCGTCACCATTTAAATCTTTGTAAATATAGTCGCCTGGGTTGTTTAGGCTTTCGAAGTATCGACCGTTGGGGGCCTTAGCGTTCAAGGCGTCGATTTCGTCTCTTGTATTCGCTATTTTGATTACTTCATATCCGTTTATGCTTCCAATAGGTTTGTTCTCATGAATCACATTTTTTCCAAAAAGGGATTCACGACCACCTTGAAGGTCCTTTACCATATTCTGAACATGCGTCATGTTCATACTCATAGACCATGATAATTTCTCATTCCGTAATATTGTCGCGCCCAGGGTAAGTTCCCATCCTTTGTCACTTACGGTCGCCAAGTTGGTATCGATATGAGAAAATCCGGATTCCAAGGGGATGGGTTTGAGTAGGATAATGCCTTCGGTGTACTTGAAGAACCGCACGGCTTCCAGTTTCAGTCGGCCTTCCCATAGTTCCATTTCCAAGGCCACATCCAATTGACGAGTGATTTCCCAACGAATGTCCTTGTTTGGAATGCCCGTTACTACGGTGCCGTTTTGGCCATAATAATATGAATCGTTATGTTGGAGCGAGGCCATATAGGCCAAATGGTTGAAGGCTGGCAGGTTGTCATAACCCGTAAGGCCGGCGCTCGTCCTTATCTTAAGTTCGCTGATCCAATCGATGGAGAAGAATTTTTCCTTTTGGACATTCCAGAGAAAAGCGCCGGAGGGGAATAACTCATATTGTAGGCCTCCATCAAATTTATTGGAACCGTCTCGGCGAAAGGTAACAGTAGCCAGATAACGGTCATCGTAAACGTAATTAAGCCTTCCAAAGACGGAATTCAATCCGCTTTCTATAGATTCATTTTCTCGGTTTAAGTTTATAATACCCTTACCTCCGTTTGTTGCGTCGGAATTCAGGGTATATTCATGACTTTCAATATTAATTAAATAACGGTCCCAGGATATTCCCGCCATTGCGTCAATGCGGTGTTTTTTATGTATCCATTTGGCCCCTATAATATTTGAAAATACTGTGTTCAGGCTTTTATTCCTTTGGCTGTAGAAAATCGGTCTGGTCTCTACTCCATTGTGTTTTAATATGGCTTCAATTGAGGTACTGGGAGTAAACCTGCTGATCTGTTGGTTGTTGATGCCGATGCCGATATCCGTTTTTAGGTATAGGTATTTATTGAACAAAAACTTGGCGTACCCATGTGACATCATATCTATTGTAGACAGCTTGTTTCGAATATTACGGCTGGCACCTAGTGGATTTTGAATCAAAAAGCCATGAGACGGTTGTTTTGGTAATAAAGGAATAGAAGTGTATTCCCCTTCCTCGTCATAAACTCCCAGGTCTGGCCTAAACTCCATCGCTTCTTTTAAGGAGCTTATTCCAGATCGAATTTCTTCAGAATGGTTGTAGGCTAATGTTATACCTGTCTGGATATATTTTGTGAGGTTGGCTTCTACTTTTGAACGCAGTCCGTACCTTTTAAAATTAGAATCTTTCAGAACGCCCGTTTGGTCAAGAAAATGACCGGAAAGCGAATAAGCGATATTTTGGGTACCACCGTCAAGGCTTAATGAATAATTGGTCAAAAGGGCGTTTTCATTTGTGATTTCCTTTGGCCAATCCGTGTTTTGGCCTCCGAAAAAGGACTCATCTACCTCGGAGTCCTCATACTCGAGCACATACTTTTTGTACTGAACCGCATCAAGACTCTTGGTGTTGTTTATTGGATTTTGTGCCGTAGAATTCAGGCCGAAACGCAAACGGGGGGCAGTTTTACTTCTTCCAGATTGAGTTGTGATGAGTACCACGCCTTTTGATGCCCTCGAGCCGTATATTCCCGCGGCAGAAGCGTCTTTGAGTATATCGACTCGTTCTATATCCGTTGGATTTAAGTTTGCGAGAGGGCTTTTCATTTGGCCTAACGTACCGGGGCCCAAGCCTTCGAAGCGAGGGCTCACATTAACGGGAACACCATCTATAACATATAACGGTTGATTATCTCCCCTCAAACCTTTAAAGCCACGAATGTTAATACCTGTCATGGTACCCGGGCTTCCCGTAGGCGACGCCACAAACACTCCGGAAAATTGCGTCTGAAGGGTTTCGCTGAATGATTTGTCTGAAAGTGACCATAAACGTTTGGGTTTTATGGAAGCAACAGACCCGGTAAGGTCCTTTTTCTTAACCCTTCCATATCCGACGACAATCAGCTCATCTAATTGAGTTACGTTTTCTTCCATCACTACAATTAAACTTTCGGTTTTTTCCACATCGATTTCACGGGTGATGAAACCTATGCCCGAAAAGCGCAAAACTATTTTCCCTTTTTCGGAAACTTCTAAGGAGAACATCCCTTTAGAATCCGTGGCTGTACCAATATTTTGGCCTATCTGTACTACATTGACACCGGGAATCGGATTTCCAGAGACGTCCCTTACATACCCTTGTATACGTCGATTTGCTTGATTTCCTTTGTCAGCGGTTTTTCTTCTAATAATTATCGTAGTGTCATCGACTACTTCAAACACACAGTCCGTAGGATCTAACACCTTTTGCAGAAGGTCTCCGACTTTCATTTTTTCTTCTGTGATAACGGGGCGAGGGGCATTTTCGAATAAGTCTGATCTGAATACAAAGAATAGAGGCGTCTGATTCTGGATTATATTTATAATCTCATTCACGCTTGCTGTTCCCGTTTTCTTAATATCGATCGTATGCTCCAAGGGGTTGTTAATTCCTTGCGCATTGACGGAAAACGTTAACAAAACGGAATAGAGTAATAGAATCAGCCTTCCAATTCTAAATTGGATACGAAAGATGTTCTTGTCTTTCATGATATGCCTTTCGTCTGGATGTAGGGGGAAAGTTCCTCGAATCTTATTCTACGATAACCTCTTGACCTTTAATCCTAAATCGGACTTCGTTGGTCTTTTCCAGTACGCTTAGTATCGCGGTCATATTTTTATCCCTTTTAAACCTACCCGTGAATCTTATATCCTTCTTTGAAGCATCTTTGAAAACAAATTTCACATTATGCCACCTCTCCAAATCTCTAGTTATTGATGTTAACGGTTTATTCTTATATAATAGAACATCATCTTTCCAAGCCAATACTTCGGACAAGTCAATATCTTTATTGATTCTAAATGTATTATTATTCGTTGAATATTGGATTTGCTCATTGGGGACAAGGTTCCTAAGATCATTACCGTTCCGCCATGTGATCCTCCCTTCAGTCAGAGTAGTTTTAATCTCTTCCTCTTCAGGGTAAGACCTTATATTGAATTCTGTACCCAGTACTCGAACCGATTGTGACATTGTCGTAACGATAAAGGCTTTGCCCTGATTCAGGTGATTCGGGGACACGTCAAAGTAAGCCTCGCCATAAAGCAGTTGCACTTCCCTTTTGTCACCATTGAATTCTACAGGGTATTTTATCTTTGATGAGGCATTCAGGTTCACCTCCGTACCATCGGGTAGAGTTAAGTTGAAGCGATTTCCCTTAGGCACCTCAAGCGTATTAAAACCTTTACCCTTTTTTTGAGAGTAGGCTAATGTGATCCCTGCTAATTTAGCCCTTTTGTTAGAGAAAGAAGACCCTTCAGATAAGGTAAATCTTTGGCCGGATTCTGTAGTTAGAATAGCTTGATCAAGATCGGGAACATTAACATACGCTATATCAGAGTTTGCGTTTGTTGTGAACGCCTTGTCGTTAAATGAATGGACAAGCCAAGCGAACAATAAAATACTGGCGGCGATAGCCTGCCATGGACGAATCCGTCTGAAAAGTGTTTGCTTACGATTCCGGGAGTCGAATGATTTCCAAGCCTTCAACCAATCCGTTTGTTTCGGTTTTTGATTCCCAATCGTTTGTTTTTCAAGACGATGGTAGTACTTCCTGTGATCTTCCGATTCTTGATACCATTGCTCAAATTCCGCTTCTTCAGTAGGTGTAGCCCGGCCGTATATCTTTTTTATCAGTAACTGATATTCCATGTTGGTCTTCTCCTTTTGGGCTATGACCCTAAAAGGTGAAAAATGGGTGACAACATTTTAAGTATTTTTTAAAAAGATGAGATTTATGCTCAGATTAAAGCGCTAGTATGCATAATAGAGGAAGGAAATGTTCGCCTGATATTTTTTCTTTCGCCCTCTTTAATTGGGTCTTTACCGTATTTTCAGATATGCCTAGCTCCTCCGCAATTTCTTTGTATTTGTAATCATAAACGAATCGAAGCTTCATGATTTCTTTCATTTTTTCGGGAAAGGAATTCAAGACTTCCATCAGTTGGGATTCTTTTTTGTTTTTTGCTTCGGAGTCAAATGAGTGTGTCTGCATGTTCCATAGCTCTGTACGCCTCTCCAAAGTTTCAAGATCGGTGATACCGTCTATGATCTTTAGTTTTTTTAGAACTTTAAACGAACGGTTACGCGTCATCCTGAAAAGATAAGCCTCCAGGGAGCTTCGAATATCCAAACTTCCGCCTTCTTTCCATAGATAAAGGAACATCTCTTGCACAAGATCTTCGCTTTGATCTCTATCCGCCAAGAACCTTTCAGCATATAAAACCAAAGGTTCGTAATAGCGCTCAAACAGAAAACGATAGGCGCTCCTATCCCTCTGTTTCAATTTTGCTTTTATATCTTCCATTTGCTTAACCCTTGCAGGCTCAAGGACTTTTTTTTCTTAAAGGGGAAGGCAATTTATAGAAATTAATTATTTATCATATTTTTTCATCTACAAGACTGTGAAGTAAACGTTGGAATGGTCTTAAAAAGTGTTGCTGCTCATGGTTTATAGTAAAAAAAGTGGGTTAGGGTGAATAAGATTGGTATGAGGTAATTGAAATGTTGATAGTATAAGTGTGACATTGGTGTGAAAAATAGGGTATACGCTATCTCAACCTATGATGTATTCACTGGATAATTTGTTGGGAAGCATGAAATGTGTTTAATATCAATCATTTGGAGGCTGGGAATTAATGTCTTTTACTCTAGATTCTTTACTCAAAAGCGGGGTGGTGGTCGGGGATGTTAGGAGCGACGGAGGAGCGGATAATAGCTCCGGTTTCCGGACGTTCCCGTGGCGTTTTCTTCTCTTTTTCGTTTGTTTTTCGGCGGGGTAGGTTTCGCTACGCGGTTTTTTAGGGACGTTAAAATCATTGTGTTACCATCCTCGTGGAGAGACAGGGCATGCCCGTGTCTGTACGTTTTTTCCGGCCCTGTAGGCCGGGTTATTGTCTTTCGGGCCCTATGGCCCTTTTGGGGTGGTGGTCGGGGATGCGGACGGGCTTCGCTTTTGCGAAGGCCCTTGGCGGCGTCAGCCGCGCGAGCCGCCTGCGAGCGGAGGGAGGGTGGCGGCCGGAGAGCCCGGAGCTTGCGGAGGGTGTGGCCGGCCTTGTTTGTCCGTTTCCGGAGTATTGCGGAGGAACGGACAAACACGAGGCGACCTACCTGCCGGAGGCTTTTCATTGTAATCGCCGATGCCCGACCGACTACGCAGGCGAGCCTAACTCTGGCGCTGGCTGGGCCGGTGGCGGGGCGGTATGGAGTGACCGGCCTGTAGCGACGGTAGGAGCGGAAGGGCAAGGGAACGTAATGCCGACAGGCCACCGGAACAGGGGGAAGCGCCGTGAGGAGGAGGGCCCGGAAAGCGGGAAGCGTGACGGCTTGGAGCGGAAGGGAGGTGGCCAGGCCGGAACCTGGATGTAGGGTGTATCACCAGGCTGGAGCCCGGCGATGGCCCGGGTTTTTCCGGGCCTGAGGCGGGCGGCGCTTGATATGGCCTACGCGTATTTTTTTGGATTGGCCACCGTAGCGTAGCGACACCCGTAGGGCGGCTTGCCTGCCGGAGTGACGTTAGGAGCGGAGGCTGGGAAGGCGAGCCGGCGCGATTGCCGCTCCGGGCTTGACGACGAACACCGATGGGCCTGTTGTCTCAACTGGGGGAATTGTGGGATACGGGACGTGGGGTGTCGTTGTTTTTTTGGAGACGGTTGGTTTTGGGTTTAAGATCAATGTGTTATTAATCCAGGTGGGGCCATCCGCAGGTGGCAGGTAGGAACCTGCCGGTAAGGGTTGTCACAAGGTCGGAACCTTGCGACGGCGGGGCTTTCCCTTTGGACTGTACCGGGGTGTTTGTGTCTGAGATTGGGCTAGGGTAAATAGGCGCCGAAATATTGGACCTCAGGTATGGTTAGACGCTGGTTTTGGCCTTGCGGGCTATATGGCCGGCCAGGCCTTGTTGTAGGGTCAGGCCGTCTTGGTTATTTAGGGTTATGATGGCTTGTTCTTTTTTGGCGTTGAGGAGGGCGCCTTTGGCTCCTCCGTCTTTGATTGTTTGTTCGTGAGTTCCGGGGATGAGGTCGGCGACGTCGTATTTCGCCATTATGTGTTTGCGTTCGGTATCCCAACCGGCGATATGGCGCCGGATGTCCTCTTCCTGCTGGAGTTTGCTGGCTTGTTGGGAGTTCGGTTCGGCCGGCCGGGCTTTTTTGCTTTGGGCCTCTTTCCATTCTTCCTGGAGCCATCCGTGTTTCAACCCGGTGGCGATGTACGCGCCGGGATTGTTGATTCCCTGTTTCTTGGAGTACCGTTCCTTGGCCCAAGCTTTCATTTCCTGCATATCGGCCGTTTGGATATCGGAGGAATGGCCTTGGGCCGTTTGGCGGTCTGTCGTATGGCCGTGGGACGATGGGCGGAGGGCCGTTCCGTATTCGGCCGTTTGGGTATGGAGCGTTTTGGGAAGGACTGTTTTGTCAGCGACGATTTTGGTTTGGGGCTTCGGCTTTATGTTGAATTCTATATCGTGTACGCTATGTCCCTTGCGCCTTTCGACGGTGGTGACAGTGATGTCGGTCTTTTCGTTTATCTCTTCTATGGCAGGAGTCAGGACACAGCGTTTGAATTCTTTGTATTGGGGGTATTTGTTTTCGGTCATGGTGAGGGTCCGCAGGCCTTGGAGTGTCATTTTCCGTTTTCCGATACGGAGATATTGCCTGCAGATATCGTATATCTTGAAGGAGTGGTGGCGACGGAAGTTCATGATGTTGAGCAAGCTGTAGCTGGTGAACTCCCGGTCGAATTTCATGTAATAGTCTTCGAGGTCGGGGTTGAAGGCTATTTGGAATTCGGAGGAGTTGAGTACGGCCACGCCGGTGAGGAGGTTATATTTGTGCCATACGCCGTGGGCTTGCACTTCGATGGTCAGGTTTAGGAGATTGGACAGCGATTGCCTGATCAGGCGGGCGAAGGACCTGTCGTCGGGGTTGGGCCTGATTTCATCTACGGAGACGGTGATTCTGTGCTGTTGGGACCGGTGAGCCTTGGTCATGGCATAGGCGAGCAGAGTGTTTTGGGCCGGGGAAAGTATATGGAATCTAGAGTTAGTGATCACGCAATTGTTTTTTGTTATTTTTTGTATTTTCATTAGCGTTATTTGTCGTTTTGTTCTCTTTTTTTTACTCATGATCGTCTTTGTCTGTTACAATATTAAACAATTCATTGTTGGTGTAAAAAGCGCCGTTTTGGACTACACCTTGGGGGGGTGAGATCTACACCTTTTGGTTCTGACGATTACACCTTGGGAGAAGGTTACTACACCTTTTGGTATGAAGTCTACACCTTTACCGTTTGGGCCGGTTGAGGGTCAGGGGGTTAGGCTTAACGAAACCTTTAAAACTCATTAAAAATAAGGAAACACAACACGGGTACGGTCCGGTATTTTTGGGTTTTGGTGTGTGTATTTATAATTTTTATATTTTATCAATCGATTAATATAGTACAAAAATAAGCTAAGTTAGTGTCGGTAAAAGATTTGTATAGCTGGAAACTATCCAGCCAAATAATCCGAACGTGACCGTCCAATTGTGCGGACAGAGCAAGTCTGCCCCTAATTCTTGTTTAGGTGCAGGGGCGGGACTATCAAAAGGCGACACATGTACGGCATGTCTCAGAAGTTCAAGGGGGTGCCCGGAGCCGTTCTTTGTATTTTTAGGTTTTTGCACTTTTGGAGTTCAAAATCTATAATTTCAATAAATTTTTAAAATTTATAACAAAACACATTTTCAAATTGTATTAATGACTAAGCTATCCCGATTAGCATTTAGGCTGTATAACAGCAGTTATGTTAAGCTGACCTTAGAACCAGTGTCCAAAAAAACGAGGGCCGATGGAAGAAGCGACTTTTTACGGGATGATTTTCAAGCTGATCGCGGGGGTTATGGGAGTGGCCCTGATGCTTGTAAGTTATTTGGCAAAAGAGATGATAAATGAGGTTAAGTGCGGCCTCAGGGAAGTCGTGAAACTGAGGCTTTCGGTGGCGAGGATCGAGCAAAAGGTTTTCGGAAATGGACAAAAACCGGAAGAAAGAGTCAATCAGGATTAATCACCCAAATTTTATAACTTATGTCAGATATCAAAACTAAGCTTCAGGAGCAGTTGACCGCGAAGAAGAACAACACGGTGGACCTCACGGAGATCAAGCAACAGTACATCGCGCGGGCGCAGGCGGAGAAGTCGGACCTGGAAGAGGAGAAGACGGCTTTGGAGACAATTGTGTCGGCGCTGATGTCGGTGAAGGACACGAACCCGGAGGCGGCGGATATTATTGACCGTTATAACCAGCGCGTGTTGTTCCGTGATTCGAGGATCTCGGAGATGACGGCGGTGTCGGCGTTGACGGTTGACAATTTCGAGGACCAGGCGCCGACGGCGAGCCCGAGCTTGTGGGAGGACTACCAGGAGCGCGTGGCGAGGGAGAACGCGAAGGTGCCGGCGTATGACGAGGTGTTGGGCATCTTGGAGACGCTTTAAGGCGTTGTCTGTATTCGGTTGCCTTTCGGCGCTTTATCGGGGAGCGTTGTGAAAGGCGGTAGTAGGCGGGCGGTTTCGTCCGCCGAATTTTTTTGGTATACGTGAGTGGGGTGGATCTTAGAAACCCCAAATACCCGTAAGGCACTGGACTGGAGCCTATCGCCAGCCCTATTAATTTCGGAATTGGAATCCCTGAATGGGCGGTTTCGGTATTTGGCGGTGTGGGTTGGCTTGTGTATCTTATATCTTCGGTAGGGTCAGGTTTTTGCGGTAGAGTTGTTTGTGTCTGTTGTCGGCGGTCTGGCGATCGCTTTTTATGTTTTGTCCATGGGTATAATTCGTTTGGAGGAGTTCGTTTGGCTTGGCAGGCTGGACGGGGCCAGGGTTTATATGTTGGCGGGGATAGGTCCGCAGGAGGATTTGGATACGCCGGAGAAGCGCGGGCGGGTGCTTGAGGTGATCCGTGAGACGGCGGACGAGCTGTCGGCGATGGCTAAGGACTGCAGGGCCGATACCGTTAGGCGCTTTGTGGACGCGTGTCCGGTGAGCCTGTCGATCCTGTGCGGGAATAAGCGTACGGAGGCGAAGGTCCGGTATTTCGACGATTTGTTGGAGGAGTATGACGTGGAAACGCGTGAGCGGATATCGACGAGGGCGGGGGTTATGGCTATGGAGTTGGGGAGGGTTGACGGCGAGGAGGGAGCCGCGCCGGAAGAAATCCATCCGTAACGTGGAAGGAATCGCATAATTCATCATTTTTAAGGTCTTTTGGGATACATATGGAGGACCGTGACAAATTATTAAAATGGGAAAGATTCTGTGGCCGTTTAAGGGTAGGCGATCGGGTAACAGGCAGAGTTTTCAAGCATGAGCCCTACGGTGTTTATGTCGACATAGGAGAAGATTTTTACGGGATCGTATTGGTCCCGATGATTCGGAAGGAGCCCCGGATTCGGGTTGAGGAATATCCTGCCATCGGGTCCAGTGTTACGGCGGTTATCCTGGCTTTCTCTCCGAACAGGGAGATGGAATACAGTTATGTCAGCCTGAGTATGAAGGATATTGACGGTTAGGGAATTGGAATGTGAAAATTTTTGTGTGACCATTCGTGAGGGAGACAAGGCATGCCATGTCTCTACGGTTTTTTGGGGTCGAAGATAGGCCTATGATGATGCACCAGTCGTGTTTATTCAGGATATTCAACCGTTGATGGTTTGAAAGGGATTGGATAGAATCCGCCTGTATCGTTAGATCTTTTTTGGTAGTGACTAAATACCGATATTGGTTTGATGATGGGGAGGGTGGAAGGGGGATATGCTTACGACTTTTAACTATGGATACAGCTCAAACAGCAACAGATAAGTTGACTGATTTTTCGGGAGAAATTGGGGATTACAGGGACGGAAACCGGGTAGTCTTTGACCATCTTCGACTGGTTGGATCAAGTGTAAATATAATGTTATCGAAATCTATTGATGGTGTTCAGTCTGTCGAATTTAAAAACTGTCGTTTTGAGCGCAAAATAAGTTATTCTCAACTTGTTAGTTGGCTTCCGAATAAAGAATGTAAGCTTCGGTTTATCGAATCTGTATTTCAAAGTGAACTTTACTTAGGAGATGCAAATTCAGGTTATTTTGAAACATGTCATTTTAAGGATGTTGTTCATTTTGATTATGGGGATTTTAGTGAAGATGGGACTACAATAGTAAAGTCAACATTCGATAAATCAATTAAGATTAATGCCCAGCAGGTAAAGAATGTTCAGCTTAAAGGAAACACTTTTGAAGCTCCGTTTGAATTAAGTTCCGTGATTGGTTCTCAAGTGGAAGCCGATGAAACGATATTGGAGCTATCCGAATCAAACTTCAATAATACTGTTCTGTTCAATAATAACTACCACAATCATAGTAGGTTTACTGAATGCTTATTTAGGAAAAGTGTTGAGTTAGAAAAGGGAAAATTTGACCCTGAGAATATCGACTTATCCCGATCGACCTTTAAGAGTGATATTACCATAAAGGTTAAGAAAGTGGAAATCAGGGGAGCTACCTTTAAAAAGTTCCCTACTGTCTCTAATGATAAATTTTCAATAATGAACCTATCTGGTTGCGAATCAGAGGGGCCATCAGGGAAAGAATTTAGAAGTGTATTCGAGGAGACTGTAAACTTAGATACCCTATCATCTAATAAGGTAACGATTGAACTCGTTTCCTGCGATTTTCAGGAAGGCTTTGATTGGAAAAGAGGTAACAACATAAGTTTAGATTTATCGAAAAGCAAGATTGAAAAAAAGGCGAATTTCAATAATGCCAAATTTAGCAATGCTTGCTTTGACCATGCTCATTTTATGGTCGAATGCGACTTTAAAGAAGCGACCTTTACAGGTTATACAGATTTTGTAAATACAAACTTTGAAAAGGGGGTATCGTTTCAATCTTCCCATTTTAAACGAGAGGATGTAAATGTACGTGGTGTTAATTCTATATATAAAGGCGAAGTTAATTTCTCGAACTGCGTATTTGGACAAGCTGAAGTATCCAAAGATGACTTTTCAAACTCTTTCCGAGAAACCAATTTCGGGAATAACAAAGAGGCTATAAAAGTCCGGTTTCGTCAGGCTACATTTAAGGGGAAAACCGATTTTGAGAATACTCGCTTCACCGAATTGGCGGATTTTTACCAAGCGAAGTTTTTCGAGCCCGTGATTTTCCTCAAGACCGATTTTTTGGAATCGATTGTATTCTCAAGAACTATATTCCGGAAAAACGTATTGTTTACATATTCGACGTTTAAAGCGGTAAGTATTTTTCGGCACACCCGTTTTGAAATGGGACTGGACCTTTCACTGGCGAATATTACGGGAACCCTTTCTTTTTTTAATGTGGAGATCACCCCATTTGAGTCAGACTCACCCAAAGACTATGATCAAGCGGTGGAAAAGGATGCGGTTATACCATATGTGAACCAGCGGGAGACTTTCCGGATCTTGAAGGATACGTTGTTGAGTCAAAATAACCGGATTGATTCACTGCATTTTAGGAAGTTGGAGATGATTGCGTACAACAAGGAACTTCCGAAAATGAGGCCTAATCAGTGGGGGGAGAGGGTGATTAATTTTATGAATCGCTGGTCGAACAACTATGGGAGTTCTTGGAGGCGGGCGCTTGCTTTTATCTTTGTTTCTGGCGCTTTATTTTTCTTTCTTCTCGTTTGGCTAGGACTAGGCTTTGAGCCTTGGAAGTACACTTGGGGTTGGACTTCAATGGCCTCTTTAAT
>NZ_AP025326.1 GCF_036492835.1 Fulvitalea axinellae
CTTTCCCAAATCCCGCAAAGCTGAAGGATATTCCGGATCGCCAATCCCAACACTCTCTATAGGAAAATCACTCAACATAAATCCTTAAAAAACAACCACTTACCTTTACATTATAAACAATAAAACAAGAACTAAGTTTGGTGTAAACGTCTGTTTATGAGTTAATTATGATCAAAAAACACTTATCTGCAATAATATATCGTATCTTCAAAAATGCCCGTTTTTATAAATAAAAATGCTTCCATAACCATAGATCCGAATAATTGGTGAAGCACATATCCTCGATTCTAAAAATCTGGATCCTGTCTTCCCTCAAAGGCTCGATTTTCCCTGTACTGATAGACTGCCTGACCAAATAAGTTTTCGACCTAAGCCAACTCGTATCCCGTTGAACTCTCGCATGCACCTTGACAAACGTATTACCTTTGTCAACCTCAGGAATAATGTCCTCCAACAAACCCAACAAAACCGCATCATCATCATTCCCTCCGTCTCCTTTGTCAACCCAGCCATTGTCCCTCAATGCCCGAATGCCTTTATTTCCCTCAAATCCGATATTTTGCTTCAACACAAAAGTTACATCTATCAAACCGTACTTCGATATTGTGCCCTCAATATTGTTGTTCCGTATCGTTTTGATTCCAACATTCAGATACTCCTCAAGCATAGACTTTATTTCTTCCGAAATGGCCTCCCCACGTTTTGAAATATTGATGGGAATATCCACCCCTATATAATCCTCAATAGCCTTATACTTTAGCCCTGAGTTAATTTTCCTAAAAATGTCAATCTTATCCATAATCAAAAAATACGCTTTAAACTTTTCACTTTCCCGTCATTCAAATGAAGCATTCTGACGCCTTACGTAACCCTTTTTCCCATTAGGTCGATCCAACAGCATTTTCGCATTCTATAAAGCGAAAAACAGTTACATAGTAGCCGTTATCTCCGAAAAAATACAAAAAACAAACCTCAAACCCCAAAACCCGCTCCATCCGGAATTTCATTTTCTCAAACGAAAACCCGAACTTTCATCCATGCCAAAAATCATCTCCATCATAAACCACAAAGGCGGCGTAGGCAAGACTACCGTCACCGCCAACCTAGGCGCCTCGATGGCCCGGCTCGGAGCCCGAGTCCTGATCGTCGACTTTGATCCCCAAGCCAACCTCACCGACCATTTTGGCCTGGAAGAGGGGCACGCCGGCGACGTCGCCGACGTAATCCTCGAACGCCGGAAGCCCCGGTCACAAACCTATGAGGGCGACGGCTACCAACTCGACATCATCCCCGGAAACCTTGACCTCTCGCTCGCCGAAAAAGAGTTCGCCGGCCGTATCTCCGGGTTCTCCAAATGCAAGCAGCTCGTTCAGGAACTCGACGCCCAATACGACACCGTCCTCATCGATTGTCCGCCTTCCCTCGGCTTCCTCACGCTCAACGCCCTCAACGCGTCTACGCATGTTCTCGTACCGGCCGAAGCTTCCAAATTCTCGGTCAAAGGGCTCAACACTATCCAAAACCTCATTGAAGAAGTCAAGATCGAAAGCAACCCCGGCCTGCAGCTTATTGGCGTAGTCATCAACAACATGAGGAACCTCCGCGTATCCAAACAAATCTCCGACTACCTCCAGAGCGAACACTTGACCTTAAAAACACAGGTCAGAAACTACAAACACTATATCGAATCCGCAGCCACTGGCACCACCGTATTCGAACACGAAGAGGCCCAAAACGCCCAGAAAGACTATACCGAACTGGCCAAGGAAATCCAGAATGAAGAAATTCCAGCTTAATACAGCCACTCTCGCAAACAAAAAAAGGAACCTGTCCCGAATCGCCAAACAAACGCGTGAAGACGACCTCCTGATCCTTGATGACTTCAAAAACCTCATCAGGCCCCACAAGCCTGACGAGTTCAGCCAACTAAAGGAAAACATACGCGCCAATGGTGTCCGCGACGCCCTTGTAGTCTGGGACGACTCCGAACGGAAAGTCCTCATCGACGGACACCACCGCTGGAAAGCTCTCAACGAACTCCGCCAAGAAGGCCACGACATCGACTACCGTGTCGAAATCATGGCTTTCCCCACCGCCGAGGAGGCCAAAGACTGGATGATCGACAACCAGCTGGGACGCCGTAACCTCACAGACCCGGAACGGAAATACCTCATAGGGCTCTACTACCGCCGCGAAAAACAACGACATGGAGGCGACCGCAAATCAAGTGGTCAAACTGACCACTCGGTCCAGACCGATTCGAAAAGCGCCACACAAAAGACAAGTGGTCAAACTGACCACTTGAAAACTGCCGACGAAATTGCCCGTCGCGAGGGAATGGGAGAAAAGACCGTCCGCCGTGCAGCCGAATACTCTAAGGGCATCGACATCCTCGCCCAAAAACGTCCCGAAATCCGCGACCGCATACTTTCCGGCGAAATCAAACTCCGGCAGGCCGACATCCAAGACATCGGTAAAGGCAAAATAGCGCCCGAACAAATCCTGACCCAGATAGACAAACAAGAAAAGAACGAAACTCCCGAAACAAGCCAAAATACCCCGGAAAATACAGTCCAACAGCTCCGTATGCCGGTCAAAGAGGACTTCTTCGCACAAGACCTCAGCCCTAAAGAAATCGATAAGCTAAACCGTGCCCACGATAAAATTGAGAGCGCCGTTCGTCAACTCCAAAAAACCGGACTGACCAAAACCCAGATCCGATGGATTCTAACCCATTCCATCCCAAAAAAATAACCACCAAAAAAACGGAGAGACAGGGCGGGCCTATCTCTCCACTCAGGTAAATATATAATTGAAGTCAATATTATACCCTTATCGAGGGGATATAAGAGGATGAGATTATTTAAAACGATTTACAATCAACATTTATACATTATAAATATGGAGCAAAGCAAAATCATTTTTTCTTCCTCCAAATTTTAAAAGTAAATATTATTGGTTGGTTACAGAAATCATTGGGACATCTTGTGAATAGGTCATAGTCCATTGATTTAAATATTTCAAGAAGCTCTTTCCGTGTTATATCATCTTTGATGACTTGTCCTGAATAATCTTTTATTCTTAATGCAAATATTTCAGGGATGAAATTATACATATCATTTGGGTCTCTTTTAAGATTCAGAGTTATAATACAAGACTCTATTTTTTTATTAGTTAGCTTATCAAAGCAACTGGAAAATCCTATTTTTTCGTTTTCGAAATCGGTATTAGGGAAAAGAGTTACAACACAATCAAGATTTATCGATTCGTTTATATTAAGTGGAATAACGGCATGCCTTAAATGCTCATTAAGACTAGTCTCCCAAATATCACTTTTCTGGGAAAAAGCTAAAAAAGGGACTAATAAAGAAAAGGCCAACCCTAAACAGATAATACGCATAATAAAAATTATTTATTCCAGATTATATTACAATGTTGTTATTCGTGTATTTTCCTTTGGTGTTTTCTTTGTCAATAGCTCATCAGGCTCTCCGAAGTATCATATTGGAGCATTTTAGATCCATAAAAACACATTTAATTTAAGACATTGGTTTTCTCCTTGAAATCAATCACAAAAAAATAACCCGAGACGCAAACCGCCCCGGGCCCCAACCAAACCAACACCACGTTCAGTACAGATTCCAATTTCCCAAGAATTCAAAACCACCGCCGTTGCCAGGCTCCTGTCTGGTGACCATCCATACCTGCAGGTTCCGACCTGCCCCCACGCGAATGGTAACACAACAACGATCAACGTACAGACACGGGCATGCCCTGCCTCCCATTAAACCCTCCGGAATAATACTCTTTACTCTGTACGCTTTACCAGCGAAGCGATTTACTAGCGCGTAGCGCTAAACCGCCGAATGATACCCCCTCAACTGCAACGCGTTAAACGCCCCATTGCGCAAAGGATACATCATCCCGTTGACTTCCTGCAGAAACTCAATTCCAACCAAGGCCAACGTATGCGCCGAAAGCGCCTTGTCATAAGTCGTCACAAGAGAAACAGCCTGCGCCGTCCCCTCCTTGACCCCGAATTCCGAACTCACCGCGAACGCCGACTTAAGTTTACCCTCGCCAAAATCCAGCGAAGCCACCGCCGACCGTACCCGGAAATGCGTAGCTCCCGCCGGCGCCACAACATCCGTGACCGGCACGACCGAAGCCGAAACCGTCAGCTCTTCCCCCGTATCGTCAAAGCCCAGCGACACCTCGGAAAACAAAGTCGAGTCCAGCCCCGCCTTCCCGTTAAACTCAAACCCGGTAACCAAAGCCAAATCCCCGTCCGCCACGGTACGCTCGCCACGCCCGTTCGTCGTATCCGCCTGCAAGACCTTCATCAGCCGTTGCGTCAGCCTCGCCGCCGAGGACCCCGTAGGCGCCCCGGCCAAAGAATTACGGAACGCCGTCCTGATCAGCTTACCCTGACGCCCCGCCTCGGCAAACTCCGCCTGGTTCTCCCGCGTCCTGGCGAACGCCGGATCCGTCCGCATGCGCTCCGCGCTCACGCCACCGGCCTCGCGCACCAAATACTCCCCGTTCTGACGGTAAAACGACATCCCGCCGATCTTACCCTGGATTTTGATAATTCCCTTCTGTCTAGCCATAAAACCAACAAAATTAAATACAACAACACGGCCCTACACCGCAACAAATACCATTTTTATGGAGGCCGTTTCAAGCTTCCAACTTAGCGTAGCGTTCTCATGAACACCTTTGGAAATAAAATAACGGCAGTGAATAACCTGGTGACCAACCATACCGGCAGGTTCCTACCCGCCCACACGAGAATTTTCCATTCTAGCATTCCCGATACAGCTTCCATTCCCCTCACTAATCTCAGGCCTTTATTTTTCTTCCATCCAAAAGCATTGCGGTTATGGAAGAAAAATTTGTAGCCGTATTTAGAAGGATTTTTGCTTCATTTTGATCCTTCAAAAGAAGACCCTCGCCAAAGAAAAGACGTAATCATAAGGTCTCGGAACTATCCATCCACGATCCAAAAACTCACTTCCTATCCTCCAACGCCCCGACCCTCTCCCGAAGCTCCCGCTCCGAAGCCGCCATGCGCTCCTCTATCCGCCCCACCAAACCGCGGATACCGTGAAGCTCCCCCGTCAACCTTCGGATATCCCGGACCAACTCCCTAAGAAAGAATCCAGCCACCGGCGCCATGCCCACGCCGACCCATTCCCGAAAAGCCTCAAGAATCTCCTTCTCCATAATCCTCCATTTTCTTACATCTCGATTTTATACAATCCTTCAAGGGGCTTCACCCCAAGGCGCTAAGGGTGTCCCCCCAGTGTGCCAGCACTTATCCACAGCCCTGCAATCGCCAACCAAGCCCCGGAAATCCTTCGAAACAGCACTTTATTTTACATAACAAAGGTTATTGGCCTTAAAATACTAATCGACATAGCCAATCAGCGTCGCTTTTTGTATAATACGGCTAAAGGGTTAAATCTTCCTTAAAGCCTTCGTATGATACGCCCGTTTTTGCACGACAATATCACCTTTCCCGAAAAAACACAATATTATATTTATGAAAAGACTGATTATTTACCCGAAAGACATTCAACGAATTACAGGGAAATCTGCCAGCGGAGCCCGAAGAGAGTTGCGTCGGATTAAAAAAATATTAGGCCGTAATACCAATCAATATGTGACTTTTGAAGAATACGCCTATCATTCTGGACTCACTTTGCCAGCTATCGCATATATGCTTGACCTTACGCCTTCGGCATTAGGTTAAATCTTTTTACTATCGTAAACTTTACTGAACAAGCTGTTTTTAGCTTGACAGGAGAGGAAAATATTCAATCTTTCTTTAATAATCCAAAATAAAAAGCAACGCGCGCATGTGCGCGCAAGTTTGTTTTCTTTATTTTTATTATTTTAATATTTTCGGTGGTTGTAACTACCTGTCTTACAATAGACTACAACCCCTTGCCCCAACCTAAAGTACGCGAACCCCAACCTAAAGTACGCGAACCCCAACCTAAAGTACGCGAACCCCAACCGCAGATACGCATATCACCAACGAATTATTAACTTATAGCAACCTATTTACCGTAAACACCCCTCTAACCCCAACTTTTGTTACGCATTTTGTCTCTTTTTGCGTATCATGGGTTGGGGTTCGCGTATCTGCGGTTGGGGATAGATGGCTTTTCGCCACTATTTTCCCCTCTCTGGATTCCATCACCCGTCCAAATCAGCAAAATACCGAGACTAATGAGCATGCTTCCGGATTCCCTCGGTGATTACCGAATAGTCAAATCAAACGAGTTTATCAATCAGAGATCAGGCTTCTCCCTGATTCAGCAAAGGGCGATACAGTTAGCCATTGCCCAGATTATGCCCGATGATGATGACCTCAAGCCCCGGAAGATCCTTATCAGGGACGTTCTGGGGCTACAGAAGGGAGACCGGATATCCGGTGCCCAGTACCGTAATGTCCGCGAGCAGATTATGCAGCTCACAAAAACGTCCATCGACCTGATCAACGACCCCAACGATGATGAGAGTGGCTTTGATTCCATTTCCTTCATCGAGCGTGTCCGCAAATATGAAGGCAAAAACTATGTTGTCGTCGAGTTTAGCCAAAGCGTAAAGCCTTTTCTCATCAAACTCAACAAGAACTTCACGACCTATTCGCTTAAATGGGTCTTCGATTTTGAACACGTTTATTCCCTGCGTATCTATGAACTCTGTAAACAGTACGAGCGAATCGGGCAACGAGTCATGACTGTCAAATACCTGAGGGCCTTACTGTTGATTGAAGACAAATACAGGGACTTCAGCCTGCTCCGCAAAAAGGTTCTCGACCCTGCCATTAAGGAGATCAATACCCTTTCCGATATCCGGGTAGACTACGAGCCTATCAAAAGAGGAAGGGCTTACGCCGAATTGCGCTTTTCAGTCAAGTCTGTTGCCTTAACAAGCAAAAATAAGCAAGGGGAAAACGTTGCCGAAGCAACGGGCGGTCCCATGGATCGGAAACCAAAAAAATCGCGTTCGGCAAGAACTATGGCAACCGCCAAATCCGAAAAAAAGAAACCACGGAAAGCCGAAGCACAACCCGAATCCCCGGCCTTGGAATTCTCTTGGGACGTAGGCCCCGAAACCCAACCGACCGAAGAGGAACTTCGCCAAAAGTACCTCGCCGACTACGAACGCTATTACCAGGAGGTCCGCACCGACTACCTCCGGCGCGCCACCCGCGAACAGAAAAACGCCTTTCAGGCCCACGTCCACGAAAACGGCACTATTCCCGAGCGAAATTGCCTAGAACGGTTAGTGTCAGGCAAAGCCGACCGCACCGACTGGAACATGTTCGCCACCTTCGTCATCCGTACCCAAGGCGCCGACCAAGACCGCCGCTATCTGGACCCGCAGGCCTACGTGCAGGACCGTCTGGAGGAACATAACCGGAAGGCTTGACCGGATAACCTACGCATACGGATTTCCAGTCCCGTATCCTGAAGCGGAACCCAAGACCACATCCAAAATCCCGCCACAATCTCGCAAACGCCCCGTAAACGCGTCCAAACCGGAAAAACGGACAAAACCTCGCCGACACCGAAAAAACGCGACAGCGCCTCGGAAAAAAAAGAGATCCTGAACTGACCGCCCCAAACATTCCAAACCCACTCACCGTTACGCCCGATAAAACCGATCCGAAAAGCCGGCCTCTCATGCGCGCATACGCGTGCGGACCTGATCAGATCCAGATCAGCTGGGTTAAGCCCTTGGGGCTAACTTAACCCAGCGATCGACAGATCAATGGTCCCCGGCGTCCGCAAGGGTCCGCCAAACGCTCCGGACCCGGTCTGATTGGCGAGAAAACGGAAATCATCAGAAACGCCCATATTTCGCGTCAAAACATTCAAACCATACGAAGGTTCATTTTTTCGAAATAAAGCCGCTCACGCCCCTTAAAAAACGTTCTGGAAGCCGGCGAAACGAAACGGTATACCCCCGCCGACACAAAACCGAAAAAAATACGCTTAAGCCCAAGCCGTATTATTAAAAGGGAAAAACGCCGAAACCGGTCGCGCAAAACCACGGATTCACCTCCGAACCGCCTAATATCAAATGACCCGAAACACATAAAACGCGCACACCTAATGGTACTCTCAAATGACTGATACACAGTGGTATATAGGCGATGTAACCCAAAAATCACACTATCAATCCCAAAAAACAGAACATAGCATAGCCTCAAACAACGATCCTGTCAAATGACACTGTCAACTACCTATAATACAAATACATAGAGGTCTCATTTCAGCCCCGTGAATAGTCCCAAAAAGACGGTCAACGTAGAGACATGGCATGCCTTGTCTCACATGCGAATGGTAAAACACATCAATCAAAAAACAAAACATAGCATAGCCTCAAACAACGGCCCTGTCAAATGACACCTACAACTACCTATAATACAGAGATATAGAGGTCTCATTCCAGCCCCGTGAATAGTCCCAAAAAGACGGTCAACGTAGAGACATGGCATGCCTTGTCCAATACGCGGATGACCCTCATCAAATGACACTCTCAAATCGCTGAAAATCAACACAATACAAGTGTCATGTCAACCCCCGATACTCACAAAGTGTAGGGACCGTCCCCGCACCCGGATAACCCCGCTCCAAAAATGACCTTTTGACACCTACAACTCGCTGAATAACAATAAAATGACAGTGTCAACCCCCAGTCATGAAAACCGAAAAAATATAACTGACAGTAAAGGCTGACATATAAAAACACTATCAAAATTAGATATAACATATAGAATCAAAAAATAAGAATAATTTTAACAATTGCACATACAATATTATCCAACTATGTCAGTTATATTGTCAAATAGTTATTTTTATATTTATCATCGCAAAACGTTTCAAAACCGGGTTCACCGACCGGAACCGGACGTTATCGGCCCCAAGAAACCCAAAACAAACAGCATGCGACTAACCCCGCAAGACTACTTACAAAACGCCGTTACGCTCCTCCCCGTCCTTGCGGGCGACAAAGACTCGCCCATGCGCAGGATCGTCCACGCCCTAACCGACAGCGACGCCCCAACCCGCACCGTAACACGCCTCGCCAAAGACGCCGGATCCACTCCCAAAACGGTCCTGAAATACCTTGGGATACTCCGGTCACAAGGCGTCAAATTCCTCGAAACAGAGTCCGGTTCGGCCCCTCGACTACCTCAGTTGAAAGATATACAATCATCATACAGTCAGAGTGTTATAGGTGTCACAAACGTCGCTTGCAATCACCTTTCGGCGCACTGCCAAAACGCTCACGCCCTGACCTTGGCGCTCCGCTCTCCCAAAGGCTCGTCCCTGCGCAAAATAGCCTCGGTGCTCCTCACCGAACCGCCCTCCAAACTGTACCGTTTGGTCGGCCTAACAGGCCTTTCCCGTTCCACTTTTTTCCGGGGTCTCGCCAAGCTCAAAAGCCTAGGTTTCCGCTTCTTGCTGGCCCCTTACCGGGGCGCTCCCGTCGCTTTTGCCTTAAAACCCGGAACTCCCGCCGATACGGCCAAAAGCTATCCGACTGTCCGGGCCCTAAAGCTGGCCCTGAGCCATATCGGCGTCACCCCGGACACCGAAACCCTGACAAAACTACATACCGAATACCGTCACAAAAAGGATTACGAACCCGTTTCTGCAACAGATTTGGCCACCAAAATCAAAAGGGACCACTACGCCAAAACCACGGAAGAACCGACCGTCGAAACCGCCGGAAAAAGACCCCTAAATCCGGAAAAATTCCTGCCCAAAAATTTCGTCGAGCACTTCGAATCCCCGTCCGAATGGCCCGCCGGGGAACTCCGCCCGGAACAGCAAATCATGGATTTGGCCGACAGGCCCGAACAGATTGAACAGGACATCCTGACTGCCGGTCATTCCGTCCTAGGGCAACATGCCGAATTCATCGCCTCGAGGATCCTTGTCTGGTGCCTTCGTAACAAATGCGCACGGCCCGTCAGCAGGGAAAAATTCGTCAAGGAAATGATAGCCCAAGACATTCGTCACGGCCTCTACGCCAAGCTCGTATCCGTCCAAACAGAAGACCGGGAACAAGCCATCACTACTGAAAAAAGCGCTCCCGGCCACAAAGCCAACACTTCAAAAACCCGGAATTCCCGCGCCCATACCCGGGAGGAGATCGCCGCGGTCTTCAAATCCAAAGGAATCGACAATCCCGAATACACCGAAACGATCCTGAAAGCCAGCGCCAACGCCGCCAAAAAAGGAAAACCCATCCGGAACCTCAACAAATACATCGCGACCTTCCTGAGAAACGGAAACGAAAACCCGGGAAAACAAACGCAAATTCCTACTGCGCAAACAGTTATAAATGTCAATGCTCCTAATACCTATATCACGACAAACCCGCATTACGAAACGGAGTCCAGTAAACATAGTACGAATGCCATACCAACCGAAAAACAAACCGAAAACGGAACACAAAACACTGACCAGCAATCTATTCCGAGTGTCAACAATACCCCCGTCAACACCGAATATATAGCCCAAGACCCGGCCCAAGTCGCCAGCCAACTGATCAACATGATAAACAGAAACACCGATACTATCCAAAACGCCCTCGATGCGGTCCATCAGAACGCCATAATTTCCAGAGAAATAGTCAACGTAATGTCAGGCCTGTTCCCAAGCCTAACCGACACCGCCAAGACAGTCGCTTCAGGCCAAAGCCCCACACCTGGCGCCGTCTCGAAAGAGTCCCGGACTCCCCAAGGCTGGACCATCCACCGCCGTGACCCATAAAAAATGTAGAGACACGGGCATGCCCTGTCTAACACGCGAATGGTCCCATTCCAATTTTCCTCCCACCTGCTGGCCGAAACATGGGGAACAGACACCCTTACCTACGTCTCCACCATCTACAACGCCTGCATGTCCGAGTCGGAAACCGACCTGGAGCACGAAATAAAACTCAGGGCCTACAGCGAAAATCTGGCTCCGGAATACTGGCAATCCCGGATGAAAAACGGAAACAACCACCAAATCCCCGATCGGATAGGCTGGAACGCCATCCGCAACAGGCACAAAGACGAACTTAAACAGATCGCCTACAACTTCTTCGCCTCCATATTCCAAGCCCAAAACGCAGAATCTTGGGAAGAGGTCGAACTCATGGTCTCGCCCAAATTCATGCAGGAATTCTTTGCGGACAACCCTTCCATGATATTCAAGAAAGATAATCGTAAAAACAAGTCCGAAGAAGGTCTTAAAGCGTCAGGAAAATGGCTAAAGCAGTTTGTTGAAGAATTGATATTAAACGATACAACATTTTCAAAATCGATAGTTGAAGATAAATTTATATCCGCATTTGAGAAGTATGTACTGTTTAATTTGTACATTAAAAGAGAAGAATATGGATTTGAATACTTAAACACAAAATGATATTCATGAAACAAGTCCCATACAAATTAGTGCTACTTCTAGCACTAATTTTTTTTTCATGTCAGAAAGAAAAAAAGCAATTGGAGAAAAAGGAGCTAAGAGTCATCGGGTATCCATACCAATTACATCCGGACTCCGTAAATAAGATTAATCCTTTAGCGATAGAGGAGATACGGCTATACCGTAGGGAACTAGATTCTTTGCCTGATATCATCTCGAGATTCAAAGAAGTCAAAGAAATATACTTAACCGAAAACAACTTCACCCGAGTCCCCGACATCATCCGCCAGTTCCCAAAACTGAAAGTGCTAAGCCTCACGGACAACCCCATCAAAGAGCTCCCCGACTGGCTTTCGGAAATGAAGGAACTCGAAATTTTAGGCGTTGGGGACTGTGAATTTTCCGAATTTCCTGCCTGTATTCTGAGTATGCCTTGGCTGGAATCATTAGTTATTGGCGGAAACAATATCTCCGTCATCCCCGACGGGATAGGAAATTTAACCAAACTAACTTATTTAAATATAACAGATTTAGATATCTCCGATTTGCCCGAATCCATAGGCAACCTTCGGGACTTGGAATATTTATCAGTCACTGGATCAGAGAACCTGCTAACCCTTCCCGAATCTATGGCGAATCTTCAAAAATTAGATCAGCTCAACATGGTAAACATGAACTTTACCGAACTTCCCGAAGTCGTTTGCCAATTGACCAACCTAAAGATCTTAAGCCTGGAAAGAGAAAGCCTGCTTCACCAAAACCACAAACCGCTCAAGACCCTGCCCGCCTGCATAGGCAACCTCCAAAACCTCGAACACCTTTACCTCCAAGGGTGCGCCCTCGAATCCCTGCCTCCCGAAATCGGAAAACTCAAAAGCCTGAAAACCCTGCAGGTAGAGTCCAACAACCTGCGAACTCTCCCCCCCGAAATGGTCACCCTACCCGATGACATGACCTTCTATTGGCAAGGAAACCCCTGGAAAACCATCCCAAAAGAACTCCAAGACGTAAAATGGGACCAAGGCCTCCCCAGAAGAAGGGCTTTCCTCTAGAAAGCAAAAAACGCCATCGCAGGTTTCCTGCACCAACCTTCATAGGCTGAAAGCCTTGCATTCGTCAACCTAGGACATCCGCCCTGGATCCACGTCAAATTATATAGCCCGGCCCGGATTGACCCCAAACACAATCAACGTACAGACAGGGCATGCCCTGTCTCACACGCGAATGGTCACCCCTTGACAATGGCCCGAAACTTCAGTACTTTAACCTCACCGGACACGGAGAATTCGCTTTTTCCGCCAGCGCTGGCGCCAGCGCCTTTTACGGCCTCCTGAGGGGTGAAGCCGGGCTTGATCTCGATATAGAATACACGCGTATGCTTGCCGAAATACCCGGCACCGAAACCCTGACTTACGTCTCCACTATCTACAACTCCCTGCGTTACCGGTCGGATGATACGGCCACGCGAAACGAACGCGAGAAAGCCATGAAGGATGCCCAGAAAAAACGACAAGAGCTTTTGGCCGATGGGGAAACCATGCCCGAAGCCCAAAAACAGGAATGGGACCTGTTGGAGAAATACTGGGAAACGTACCAAGAACAGCGCCCCCTCTGGAAAAGCGAAGTCTGGGACGCCTACAAAAACGAGCATAAGGAAAACCTGAACGAACTCGCCCGAAAGTTCTTCCAGCCCATCTTCGAAGCCAAAACCGGAGCCCAATGGTCCCATATCAATCTGATGACCGTTGACGGGGAATTCATGAGAAAAAGGGCTGGATTCAAAACACCCGATAAGTTAAAGGAACAGCTCGATCAGAAGTACTCTATTCAAGAGTACAAGTATACCACCATACAACATCTGGAAGAATTGATTCTAATCAATCAGTATAAAAACCATCAGAAGCATGCCTTCGACTATTATTACTACAGCAACTAAGAGGATGAGAGATCTATTCGTGATTTTTTTGAGCATGCTTTCCGCATGCTCTTTTTTAAAAAAAGAGGAACCGGTCAGTAGGGAATTGGAAACCGAAAGAAAAGTAATTAGACAGCTTGAGGAAAAATTCGGATTTATAAATGTAGACGAGAAAGTACACGACTATAGCTACTACTTGGATAGTGCTGGTTTCGTTGAATACATTAGGATTATAGATAAAAACCTCGAAGAACTCCCCCAAGAAATATTTCAATTAAAAAGGTTAACCAGCATTGGTCTGTTTAGTGAAAATATCACCGATATCCCGAAGGACCTAGACAAAATAGAGAGTCTGGAAAAAATCAACCTGTTGAAAATGCCCATCAGAAGGGTATCTAACCTAAAACTTCCCGACAAACTAAAATTCATCAATTTCACCGAATGCCCTTTGGAGGAATTCCCCAAACTTTATAAGGAGAATGACTCAATTCCTTATGATCTTATCATTTCCGATACAAAAATAGATACTATACCCGATTTTGTCGGAGAGATGAACCTGTCCGAACTCGATGCCGAGCATTGCCCGCTGACCTACGTCTCCCCCAATCTGGGCGATTGCGAAAACATCACCCAGCTCAATTTTGAGGGAATAAAAAACCTAAAGCTCCCGGACGAACTACGCAAACTAAAAAAAGTCGAGGACCTAAATCTGAAATGGACGGCCCTGCGAAAAATCCCCGATTTCGTATGGGAAATGAAAAACTTGGACGCTTTATACATCACGTCCAACCTCATCACGGAAATCCCTCCGGAAATAGGCAAACTAAAGAAACTGAAGTTTCTCTACGCTCAAGGTAACTACATAGCCACCCTACCCAAAGAGTTCGCCCAGATAAAAGGGATCGAGCTGATCCACCTGGAAGGTAACCCCATCAAGACCAGATCCCTGCCCGCCGAACTCTTCTTCCCAAGAACCACAAAAGAAAAGCCCGAATTGCTAGTCAACGTCCCAGGACGCTACGACTGCTTCTCCGTCCCCGAAGAACAAGTCCGGCAAGCCTTCGATGTGGATTAGTCACAAAAATAACGGCCGTTTCAAGGTTCTGACCTTGGAACCACCCGCCGTCGCCGGGCTCCTGCCCGGTGACATCCATACCGGCAGGTTCCCACCTGCCCCGGCGGATGGTCCCCAAAAATGCTTAACGCACGACCATCGCACGCCATTAATTCACATATTTGTGAATCATTTTCCCTATATTGCCGTTATGTATATAACCGAAAGGGAAACGGGCAATACGGTGCCTGTCACCGTGGAAACCGTCGGCCCCGACGACCTGCCCCGGCCAGCGGAACTTTGTTTTGACTGGAGGCTGGAACACAGGGAAGGAGCAGGCGTTTACGGCCTTAAGACCGGTGATGGAAACCTTGTCGGCCTGATCAGTCTCCGGACGGACCGGGCCCCAAACGAGGTGCATGTCAAACTGGTCGAACGGATAGGTTTTCGCAAAGGCGCTCCCGGACCATGGAAAGGCATCGCCCAAGCCATGCTCGCCTTCGCCGCCAAAACAGCCCGCGAAGCGGAGAAAGAACCTGGCGCCGCCTATCTGACACTGGTGACAAAAACCGAACTCTACCGCTTCTATAGCGATTTGGGATTCGTCACCTACAATTACCCCATTATGGGCCTTGTGGACCCCGAACTCGACGCATTGATACGAACGCATTACCCCGAAAACCATGACCGATAACAGACCCAAAGCCACCGAACAAGACTGGAAAATATTCGACGCCGTCATGAAAATCCGGCGCAAACAAAACCCCGGCCCGGAGGAGACCGCCTTTCTAAAAACCGTCGAACTGAAAAACGAAATGGCCCTTTATATCGCCGAAGGGACCTATAATGAGTCCTGCGCTTTCGCCAAACTCCTAGACCGTTTCCGGGAAGCCCTCGGCGCCAACCAAGCCGTCTTCGCCAAAAAGCTCGGCTACCGCTCCCCGTCCACGATCACTAACATCAAAAACGGCCGTTCCGCCTCCGAAGAGCTATGCTTCGCCCTGGCCAAACTGTCCGGCGGAATCATTGGCCCCGAGCTATGGATGCGCGTCGCCCAAATCGAAAACCTCCATCACCTCAACACCCACAAAGACCATTACCAGTCCCGCCTAAAAGCCGTAATACCGGCCGTATCACTGCCCGCCAGCGCCTAATCTTTGCAGGGCCTGTTCAGCGATAAGGATACTGGTATCCAAGAGAAATTTGTGTTCGCCCTTATACTATCAGAATCCAAATTGACACATCTAACCGTTTTAAGGTAAGCCGATGGAAGAACCACCCAAATGTATGTTCCTATCCTGTCATTGTGGATAAAAATTCATCCTGAAATCAACAACTTTCCCTTATCTGTAACTCATACAAGTGCAAAGGATCCTCTACATGGGTTACCTCGCTTTTGATTAACCTGTTAATATACAGTACCAGCTCAGGGAATATATCTAAAAAACTTTCACCTCTGGAGTATTTGGAATGAATAACCTACCAATTGGAGCCTCACCTTTTACCATTTAAAAAATCAAGGTAGGCTTTCTTGATCTCACATTCATCATCGGCCACCCACTTTCAAGTGCTCTTGACAAGCCGCATAACGGTACTTATCCAATAGGAGAGGCGTAGCCGAATAACCCGATTACAGACTAGCCATACGAATAATATCCGTACGAGATTTTGTAAAAATAACCGGGTTTGAAATAGGCAAAATATCTTTTTTGAAAAGTTAGGCCATTCAGACGGCCTGCTTTTTTAGATTTATCCATATGACTATACCTCCAACCACACCAGCTCCCAAAGCCTGCACGGCAGAACTCTGAAGGTCTTCATTGAAGGCGTAATTAAGTGCTGTAGTTAAGACGGTGATCATTAGAAAGGCTAATATAGTCTTTATTATAACTGTTTTTTTAGTCGGTTTCATGCTGTTTTTTGTTTTATAGTGGAAGGCCTCCTTATGAAGGAGGCCTGTTTATCTAGTGTTTTATAATTGTTAGGGGTTAAGTGTCGTAATATCGATACTTGATCCAACGGGGGTAATAAGTAAATCTTCTATATCTGTTCTATTAAGATAATCTTCAAGCTCCTCATTACTCATTTCGCCATCATTCATAGCAGTTGATACATCGATTATATACAGAGCGGAGTTCCCTGCGGCACCGCCAGCCATTGCACTTCCATAAGCGATTTGGCCTCCTCCAGGAAGTGCATTTATGGTCCAAACAGAAACGGCGGCAACGGCAGCTCCCTTGACGTCTGCCGCAACGAGGTTCCCCATGAAATTCCAGAATTTACCGCCGTCTACTGGGTCTGGATCCTCGGGACCCACCACTACGGTTCCATTGTTGGCGCTACGCATCTGTTTCTGATTTTGTGAAAGAGCAGCCCATTTATTGAGGTTTTCATTCCAATACTGACTGGTATGTTTAGTAACAGATGTCGCTGTAAGAAAGACATACAATTCTTTTCCGCTTAATTCTGAAGAGGCTCTTTTTTCAAGGTCAGAGACTAAGGCTATATTGGTCTCGATATTATTTTCGCTTGTTTGGTTGATAACAAGATCCAAATTCTTTACTAGATCTCTAAAAGCATCGGTAGGATTAGGAAAGGCGACTGATGACTGCTTTCTCTTTTCTACAGTGGACCAACTGTCAGATACATAGAGTGAGTTTTCTATATATTCTTCGGCCATCTTAATATTTCCTCCCTTTTCACGGGCCAACTCCTTCATGTATTCAATCGCTAGGCCTCGGACACCTTGAGTGTTATCATTTTTCCTGTCAAGTCTGTTAGTATTGAACGTTCTGTCTTCCTTAAACCTTGAGTAAGCATAATCCAGATATTCATTATGCTCAAGCCCCACAATGTCAAAATCTTTTGGGGTTAACTTAATGGTGTTTTTATCTTCCAAACTATTGTTTGAACAAGAAAATGAAGATAAGCATAAAATGATGCTAAAAAATTTCAAAAATGAACTTTTCATAAAATTTATATTAATGTTATAAACTGGTAGTGCAAATATCATTATGTTTTATAACAGTTTTTTAAATATAAAGGCATATATATAACATGATTAAATGTTTATATTATTAATGTTAATAATTAACAAAACTATTTTTTTTTTTTAAAACAAATAATTCTGAAAGTTGTAAACTCACTGTTAATTCATTTGAAATAAATGAATGTTGGTATGAATTAAAGTATTTATGTTTTGTGGATATAGAATCCGCTATTGAATAAAGCAGTTAAAAATTTAATGATTAATGACTAAATAGCCTTTATAATTGTTTTAATGTTAAAACATTACATTTAATTTTTAAATAAGTTAAATTAACAGGTGATTGAAAACCTTTTTAATTGTGGAAATAAATAAAACATAAGAGAGAAACAATAATTGAATGATGTGATTAGATTTCTTTTTGTCCTGCATTATGTAACTCAAGTAGAGTTCCGAAATACCAAATGATTCTGAAACGGAGACTTCCAGGTGTACAAACTGCTTAATCAATAGAAGTACATCTTGGAATAGGCTGAGAAATAATTAGTGAGAACAGATCCAGAATATATTGAGTGGGAGATTATTAGGTATAGGGAGGTTTAAAGAGGGACAAACAAGACCCTCCTACCGCCCCGCCCCAACCTCAACCAACTCCTCCCACCTCGTGCTGAACCGCCTCGAAAGCCTCTCCTGCCGGTGGCTCCAGCCCCGCCCGGCACCCTGCGACCCCAGCTTCACCGTCCCCGCCCCGAACTTCCCGTTCAGCCGGTCCGTCGCCAGCGACAGCGCCGTGTGCCTCTCCCGGCCCACCTTGTCGAACAGGTCTCCCGTCACCTCGTTCTTCGGCACCAGACCGCCCGCTATCACGCCCGCCTTCTTATACCGGACACCTTTCCTGTGGATCCGTTCCGCCGCCCGCATCGCGTAACCAGCCAGCTCCAGATCGCTGTCCGAAGGCACCGGCAACGGCACCGTCAGCTGGTCCGAACAATGCGGAATATCCGTCCTGAACCGGTTCGTCATCAACAGCACCGTCAGCGTCGACGCGCAACAGCCCTCCTCCCGGACCTTCGCCCCGCACATCGACACAAACGCCGACAAAGCCTCCTTTAGCTTCCCCAGCCCCTCGATATCCGACCCGAACGACCTCGACACGCACACCGACTTCTTCCTCGGCCTCACCAGCTCCAGACTCAGGCAAGCCTCCCCCGCCAGCTCCCGTTGCGTCCGCAGCCCCACCACCGACATATGCCTCCTGACCCACGCCGACGGCATCTCCGCAAACTCCAGCGCCGTCCTCACGCCCTGCCTGCCCAGCTTCTTGCTCAGCCTTCCGCCTATGCCCCAAACCCCGTCCACGGGCGTCATCTCCAGCGCCCGGCGCTCCTTCTCCGCGGTGTCTATCACACAAACGCCCCGCAAGTGCCCGTACCGTTTCGCTATCCTGTTCGCCACCTTCGCCAGCGTCTTCGTGCGCCCAATCCCGACACATACCGGCAAACCCAGCTCCAGCCCGATCACTTCCCGGATCCGGTACCCGTACTCCTTCAGCCCCTCCATACCCGAAAGGTCCAAAAACGCCTCGTCGATCGAATACACCTCGACCGCTGGCGAAAACCTGCCCAAAACGTTCATCACCCTTGCCGACATATCCCCGTACAGCGTATAATTCGAAGAAAACACCCGTACCCCGTACCGTTTCACCGTCTCCTTCATCTTAAAAATCGGCGCCCCCATCCCGATTCCGCAAGCCTTCGCCTCCGCCGACCGCGCCACCACGCAACCGTCATTGTTCGACAGTACAACCACCGGCACACCCCGGAGCCCCGGATCAAAAACCCGCTCGCAAGACACATAAAAACTGTTACAGTCCACCAAAGCATACATAACCAAAACCAGCTACCTATCAATCATAACGGAATATATTATCAATAATAAAACAGCAACCTTCCGCCATCCCCTTGCCGTCCCCTGCCGTCGGAAGGCTCCCGCCTTGTGACCAAACAAACTGGCAGGTTCCGACCTGCCCCGGCGGATGGTCCACCAAAACCGATCCCCGTACAGACACGGGCATGCCCTGTCTCACACCCGAATGGTAACACCCAGATTTTCACGTTCCAATGATCATATAGGGATTGGTCAAACCCCAGACATTGACTATCATTCCAACCACCGTTCCCCAAAACTAACTTCAGGCCTTTATTTTTCTTCCATAACCGCAATGCTTTTGGATGGAAGAAAAATTTGTAGCCGTATTTAAGAGATTTTTTGGTTACTTTTTCATCTGAAAAAGTAACACCGGAGCTTGTTTAGCGCAGAATACCAATGGTATCGGAATTCCGTATTTTAAGCGCCGATAATTATCGAGACGCATGGACAGAACCGACAATTATTTCCTCCTCTGAATAGTATAAGTAACAACCCCCCAAACCATAAAATCATCCCCGTCGCCTACCTCGATATCCGGAAAATCCGGATTCGCCGCCAACAGCCAAACCCTGCCCCCTCGCCTGGAAAACCGCTTCAGCGTAAATTCCCCGTTCACGCAGCAGACCGCCAAATCGCCCTCGCGTGGCCTCACCGACCGGTCCACCACCAAAACGTCCCCGTCATGGATATTCGCGCCCGACATCGACTCGCCCCGCACACGCGCGAAAAACGTCGCCTCCCGGTTGCCTACAAGCTCGCGGTTCAGATCGATCACGCCTTCCAGATAATCCTCCGCGGGCGACGGAAACCCCGCCGTCACGGGAAACATCACCAACGGAACGCCCCCTAATCCCGCGTTCTCCGGCACATACAAAGCCAACGGTCCAGCCATAACGATAACATTTTTAGACAAATCCACTAACACGCCCAAACCATACCCATTCGGTCCGGAACATAGCCATAACCCGCTTTAACACAACCAAGAACCTCTCCCGATATTCCCCTTTCGCCAATAAATGTAGAATTATTTTCCTTCCGGAAAAATCAATTCGGCTACATAATTTACACATGCTAAAAAACATAACATAAAACTGCGTAGGCAATTCCTGTCTCTCGAAGATGATCAACGTACAGACAAGGCACGCCCTGTCTCGCCGGCCGTCGCAGGGTTCCAACTTAGCGTAGCGATCTCATGAACGCTTTAGGCTTTAGGAAATAGACAACGACAGTAAATAACCTGCCACTAGATAGCCCACCACCTCAACCCCAAAAACGCCTAAAACCGAACAAAAAACCGCCGTAAAAACGTCCGAAAACGATACACACTTTTTTGCAACCCAAACCGAGAATCGCCTTAACGGCTCCAAGAACCCCGATTCCGAGATTTGGCACGCCCTATGGATTAGAATTGGTATAACCGACAAACAAACAACGCCATGAAAAGCCTGATCCTAGCCGTAGCATTTCTTCTCACACTCACAGCCCAAGGCCTCGCCAAAGGTTTCCAGAAAGACGCCGTACTCCAGGCAGTGGAACAGCAAGTCATCGGCAAAAAAGACTTCCACGGCAGAACCATCGCCGTATCCCTTTCCAAAGAGACCGGCACCATGACCGTAACCGTCAACCCCGACAGCGTACAGAAAACCGCAGACACCCACACCCTGATCAACCTCGAAAAGATCAACGACCTCGACTACAAAACACGCGTAATGCGCTACTTCGGCGGACTCCTCAAAGAAGACGTATACGGCATCAAAAAACTCACCGTCCAAGCCGGCGAAAAAGTCATCACCTCCGCCTTCACCCGCTCAAACCTCAGCGCCGTAGTAAAGCTCTTTTACTAAAATGCTGTAGCTAGAAAAGAGCCATCGCAAGTTTTGCAACTTGTGACCACCCTTACAGCAAGGTTCCCACCTTGCCCCTACATCAGGCAACAAAGAATTCCTCATAATAGATCGGTTTGACATAAATCCCAAAGGGCCCGCAAGGGCCCTTTTTACATACCAAGAGACCAACACCCTCAATGCTTTTCCGTATATTCCGTCTTAAAGCCGGATCGTGTCGACTTTTTCCGGAAGAAATCCCGTTTCCCTACTTGAAATCCTAGCCTGTCTTCATTCAGGCCTTTTTACACATAAAAATGAGAACAGACCAACAACGTGACCTTTTTGGTTCCTTATGGAAAAACTTTCAAGAACATGGATACCTATTAGAGTGGAAAGACCGTAAAGCTTATCTCTTAGGATTGGTGTTCTACAAATTCCTTTGCGATAACCAATTGCGCCATCTGAGGTCTGACCCCGAACTTTATGATGATTTTTTTGGCTTGGAGGGTACTCCCGATATGGAAAGGAGGGGCGCTAACCGTCTGGAAGTCGACATCACTCAGAAGATTGGATATTTCATCTATCCGGACGAGTTGCTGACTTCTGTATGGCAACGCGATGAGAGGTCTTTTTTTAATGAAGGTCCTCAATACTCTGTAGAAAGAGCCCTTTATGCTATAGAATCAAGACTATTTGGCTCGGACTTTTACGATTCGTTTGCGGGGATATTCTCCGACATAAACTTTACCCAAATAAGGCATTTGGGGAAGTCTACGACAGACGGCCTTCTTCGGGTTATAGATTTTTTGGCGAGCATACCGGATGATCAGCTGGATTACGGAATGCTTTTCGACTTCCTCCTCGAAAAATTCGCTGAAGAAGGTGGCCGTAAACGGGCGGAAGTTAGGACCCCTGCCAGTGTTTCGGAACTACTTACAGGTTTGGTAACAGCGAATCGGCCAGAGATCCAAAAGGCCTACGATCCCGCTTGCGGAAACGCCACGCTTTTGATTGATTTAGCTAAAAAAGGAGGTGTCCAAGTTTTGATGGGCCAAGAAATTAATCGGTCTGTTTACAACATCGCCAGAATGAATTTGATGGCTCACGGGGTTCATCCTGGTAATATCGATATACAGCTTGGAAACACGCTTGAAGAGCCTTCACCCGAACATAATGATATACGCTTCGATGCTGTAGTTTCAGTGCTCCCATTTAACACAAAGTGGAGAGGGATAGAACGTATTGGTTTGGGCGATAGATTTATGTCATTAGGCGGTTTAGCTCCAAAAAGCAGGGCGGATTATGCCTTTGTGCAACATATGATCCAGCGCCTTGATGAACATGGCATCATGGCCGTTATACTTCCTAGTAACGCTCTTTTCCGTGGAAATGCGGAAGCCCGTATTCGTCGATTCCTTATCGAGGATCGAAATTACCTGGACGCTGTTATTGAATTACCGGCTAATATCTTCCATGGGACCTCTACATCTACCAGTATTTTGGTTTTTAAGAAAGACCGTACTGACAACAATGTTCTTTTTATAAATGCCAGTCGGCATTTTGAGAAGGCCAAATTTCAAAACCATCTGAGGCCTGAGGATATTCAGCGTATATTGTCCACTTACTCCAGTCGCAGAATTAGTGACGATTATAGTCATCAAGCTCCTTTAAGTGAAATTGCCTCAAATGATTATAATCTAAGTATCTCGCGTTACATCTATAAAGAAGGGGACTCACTAGATCCGAATAAAATTTACCTTCCTCTTTCCGATGTGATAACCCAAGTAAAAGGCCGAAAGCTAAGGACTGAGGAATTATCGATCAAGATTAATGTTCTTGATTTGTCACCTGATCCTTTTGATGTAGCGCAAAGTTTTACTGATAAAGAAAAAGAGTGGAATTCCGGATCTGGGAAGTTAATTGAAGAAGACACTTTCCTTTTCGCCTTTTATAACGATAAAGTTTATCTGACGCAGTTTAAATATACCGGTACTCCTATCTTCATTCGAACAGGAACCTCCCTGCCCTTTAAATTAAAAATAGGGAGGGTGGATCCGAATTTCTTTATTCGTGAAATGTTCTCAGATTACATGAAGCAACAATTAAGGAGGTATGTGTCAGGAACAACAGCAATACAGAGGGTCTCGTTCTCCAATTTCCGCAAAGTAAGGGTCGAATACCTTCCTTTGAATGAGCAAATAAGCCGAGTTAAAGAGGCTAATAAAGAATATATACAGGCGAAAGAATTAAAGATTCAGGCCGAACGGGAACGTTTGGGCATAGACCAAGCATTCTATACAGAAGCGGCTTCATTAAAACATAGCCTCGGTCACGATCTATCCAATTTTTCTTCCGGCTTATCTCTACTTGAGAAGCATATCGATTTGGACAAAGTAATAAACCCTAAAAGAGGGAGGTCCTTAAGGGATGTTCTGGAAGACATGAAGCAAAGTAAAAATGATATAACGCAACGGCTAGGTTCCTTTGAAAAGCGGTTGCGAGGTAAAGAACCGTTGGAGGAAACCTCTCTTTCTGATGTCATTGAAGCGGTGGATTCTATTTTTAAAAGAAGCCTTCATTTTCGTTGGGAAGTGATAAAAGATATAACGGATAATCCGAAAGACATAAAGTTCCAATGGGCCCCGGAAAGTTTTAATACTGTCTTGAAGAATATCCGTCAAAATGCTTTGGACCACGCGTTTAAAATCTCAAATCCGGATCGAGACGAAATAGCCTTTGAAGTTACAATATTGGTAGATTGGCTTGAGCCTCAAAACCGTTTAGGCGAGCAAGCGAACTATACAAGATATATCGCATTGGCCTTTAAAAACAACGGGGCTCCTTTTCCCAAAAAGTTCGGTTTCAAGGGGCTCACCGAATCGGGACAAACTACCGACAGAAAGAATCATAGTGGTGTGGGAGGAAGTGATATTTTGAGGTTGATGGAGCAAATGAACGGTAAGTTTGAATTGAGTACAGACGACGATGCGGAATTCCCGGTAACGTACAGGCTGTTATTACCTTTGATCTGATACACTGAAAACAACAACTTCTTTTCCATATTTTTTGAATTTTAGTACTGAAAAATGGACCTACAAAGACAAGCTCCTATTAAAACCCTTTTGGTTGATGATGCCCCGAGTAACAACTTTATAGATAATGCGGAAGGTGAAGGCTTAGACCTGAAACCCGTTTCGAATGTCGAAGGTATGCGGAAAATCCTAGAGAGTGAGAACCATGTTTTTGACGCGGTGATTTTGGATGTTCGTTTTTATGAAGACCAATCGGAAGGAAGAACAACCCAAGCGGCCTACCGACAGGCTAGGGAGTATCTATCCAATAAGGACCTAAAATACTTTACGTATACTGGTCAGGATTCGATTAAGAAAGATGACTCTTTCCATGAAACGTATGGTTTTGACGACGACGAAAACTTCTTATACAAGAAAGGAATAGATGAAGACAAACTTATCGAAGACATCAAGAGCTTCGTAACTGAGGAAGGCGAAAACTGGAAATTAAAGAATCGACATACTCATATTTTCTCCGCTTCCGCCATTGATCATCTCCAGCTTCTGGAACCTGATCTATTAAAACTGGCGAAGACTTTGGATTCAATAAACACGGGAGATCAGGATGTGGAAGACCTGTTTAACTGTTGCCGACGAATAATCGAAAATATCTTTAAAGCATGCGCAACCCAAGAGATTTTACCTAACCATTTTGTGGCCAACGAAGTAGCTCTTAACCCGTCAAGTAGATTTCTTTCTGGTCAGAAAGCCGAACATAACTACATTGCCTTTAAGCCTACCGGTGGTCACAGCCCGTTTCCTAAATCGGTTGCAAACGTGCTGAGATCTATTTTAGAGATAACGAATGAAGGTTCGCACAGCAACTTAACCCAAGATTGTACACCTCATCAGAGAACATATCTCTTAACGGCGGTAATAAACAATCTATTCGCCCTGGTATCTTGGACAAAAGACCATCTTTCAAAAAATGATCTTCAGAAAAAACAGTGGAGTCAAACATCAGTGTCTAGGCGAAGAAGAGGCTCAAGAAACTAACTTTCTATTCGTGAAAATAAGTTCTCCATCAAGATTTTATGCTGGATGGAGAACTTCCGATAAACCAAACACTCTCAAACATAAACACTCCTGCCCCCACCATGATAACTGGAGTACACATGCTGATACACAGCCATCGCCTTTAGGCTCACATCCTCATCAGTATACGACCGCTCCGGCAACCAAAGCAACTGGTCGTAGATCGAACTTTTCACCTTGGCCTTGGCCTCCCTGCTCTCCCGCCAACGGTCTATCTTTAGCTTCTCCCCCTTCAGTATATCGAGCGTCTTGGACGCTACCTCCTTCACCTTATTGCGTTCCTCCGCATTCAGCTCCTTTCCTTCCAGCAAAAGGTCGAATACAGCCAACACCTCCTGGTCGCCAACCTGCTCCCTTACGGCGCGTTGCTCTTCCAAATGCAGGTCCTTGATAAACTCGTGCAATTTATCGAATGAGCGTTGCGTGTTCTCCAGATCCTTGCCCTCGTTATATTCCCGGATAATTTTCTTGTACCGCTCATAAAACGATACCCGCAAAGGGTTCTCCCGAAGCATGTGCTCCAGCTTGCGCTCCACCGCCTCCTGAAGGTCGTAGGTAAAACGTTTCTTACGGGGTGTCTTGACGAAGGCCTTCCGCAACTTGTCAAAATCGAGACGGCTTAAGTCCACATAAGCGTTTCCCGTTTCCCGCACGCCACTGCTTTGGGTTGTCACACTGTCGTCCACCACTTCCTGAAGCTCCCGGATAATGTCGCTTACGTCGGCCGACGCCGTCTTCTGGTTCAGGGCTCCGTATATCGCCTCTATCGCGTGATGGGCCTTTGAGTGGGCTTTGGCCTCCTCTTCCGGAAACAGGGCCTTATATTTCCGGAATACGTTCCGGGCCATAAACTCGAAGGTGGCCCGGCTTTGCCGGTTCAGGCATACCGCCTCCACGGCTTCCCCGATTATCCTCAGTCGTTCCATCGGCTTGGCATTGTAAAGGTCCGCGAGCCGAAACCCCAACTCCTTCAGGTAATTCCGGGTATCCCTTATCGCCTGTTTCAGCTCCTCTTCAAGTTCGGACAAAGGCTCCGGAGGTGGTCCCGGCGGGTGCCCTTCTCCGCTCCGTCCGCCTTCCCCGTACACGGAATAGGCTTTTTCCAGCTGTTTATAGACATTCCCGTAATCGATGATCAGACCGTTCTCTTTATCCTCGTCATATACCCGGTTGGCCCGCGCGATGGTCTGCATCAGCGTATGCCCTTTGATCGGTTTGTCCAGATACATCGTCGAGACGCATTGCGCGTCAAAGCCCGTGATCCACATCGAGCACACGATCGCTAATCGGAAGGGGTTATCCTCGTCCTTGAATTCTTTTTCCAGGTTCCGCTCTACCATCTTCCGCCGGTGTGGCGCTATCTCCAAGCCCAATTTCCGGAACTTGTCCACCTCGTTCTGCTCGTTGCTTACCACTACGCATACTTCCGTCTTTTCGGCTCTACCCAGCGCTTCTTCAAGCTTCTTCCGTTCTCCCTTGTCCTGACATTTGTCCAGCTTCTCCCTCAGCTCTTCCACATAGTCCGGCCAATGTTTCACGATCAGCCCGTGCATCCGTACCGCCGTCGGCTTGTCCAAAGTTACCAGCATCGCCTTTCCTTGGTAGCCCCGTTCGTTGAAATGCCATACCAGGTCTTTGGCTATATCGTTAAGCCTCGATTCGGCCGTCAATACGGGATACTGCCGCTGGAACATATGCGTCAGCTTTTTCCGCTTGTCCTCGTCCAGGTTTTCGTCTTCCAGAATCTCGGCCATGCGCTCGTCCAGCGCCGGGTTCTCGATATCCAGTTTTTCCCCGCGGTTCAAGTATCGCAACGGCAAAGTCGCCTGGTCGTCCACAGCGCGCTTAAAGTCGTATACGGATACGTAATCCCCGAAGATTTTCCGTGTAAGCTCTCGCTCCTCCTGTATGATCGGGGTCCCCGTAAAGCCGATAAACGAGGCGTTCGGCAAAGCGCGGAATCGCATATTCCCCGCGTAGATCCCCCCCTGTGTCCGGTGGGCCTCGTCCGATATCACGATCACGTTCTTGCGTTCCGTAAGCAGGGGGTACTCGGTTTCCGTCTTGTCGTCCACCGAAAACTTATGGATAAGCGTAAACACGTAACGGTGGTTCTCCCTCAGCAATTCCCGGAGATGGGCCCGCCCCGTCATGCCCTTCTTTTTGCCGGCTACAAGCTTGGGGTCGTTCACCGCGCCCACGCCCGAAAACGTTTCGTATATCTGGTTCTCCAACTCGCTCCGGTCCACGGCGATCAAAAACGTATAGCCCCCCCCGAGCTTCCGGTGCGCCTTCTCGCACAAAAAGACCATTGAATACGATTTCCCGCTGCCCTGGGTATGCCAGTAAACGCCCAGATTGCCCTCCAGATCCTCTATCCGGCGGATATTCTCCAACACCCGGTTCACTCCCAGATACTGGTGGTTTTTCGCCATCAGCTTCGACACTTCTCCCTTCGAGCTGTCAAACAGAAGAAAGTTTTCGAAGATGTCCATAAAGCGCTCCGGTGCGCAGGTACCCCTTAACATCGTGTCCAGGCTTACCTTCCCCTCTTCCTCTTCCGATATCCTTTTCCATTCCAAAAAGTACTTGTAGGGGCTCGTAAGCGTCCCCACCCTCGATTCCGTCCCGTTGCTCAGGATAATGAACGCGTTGGCGTGAAACAGCTCGGGAATAGTGTCTTTGTAATCTTTCAGGTTTCCCGAATACGCTTGGCGAAGGGCGGTGTCATGCGCCTTCAGCTCGAACAGAGCCAAGGGCAACCCGTTCACGAATCCCACTATATCCGGCCTGCGCAAATACAGCTCTCCCTGAACCTCAAACTGCCTGACGGCCAAAAAATGATTGTTGCCGTAATCCCCGAAATCGAACACCCTCAACCTTGTCTTCACCAACTCCCCCTCATCGTTCGTAAAGCTCACGGGCACGCCTTTACGCAAAAGTTCGTACTTGTCCTTGTTGATCGCCCCCAGGCTCTTGCCCGATTCCTTTCGTGTCAGCCTTTCCTCGGCTTGCCGGTACGCTTTTTCCGGCAGGCCCGGATTCAGCTTTTCCAAAGCCTTCCGCAAGTGTCGGGTCAACACCACTTCCGACCGGTCTTCCCGGCCCAAAAGCCCTTCCTCTCCGAAACTCTCCTTTTTCCAGGCGCTCTTTACCTCCCATCCCAACTCCCGCAATACGTCCTCCGTCGCCTGTTCTACCAATCCGTCTTCTGAATATTCGTAGCTCATACGCTTATCGCTCTAACATGGGGAGCCTTACTCCCACTTTAAAAATATTATAATAGCCGTCTATTTCCGTGGCCTTTAAATTTACGTCAAAAAGATCCGCCACACCATTTTCCTGATCAGGATAAATAATCAGACAGTCGATCACCTCTCCCCGAGGGATATTCAAGTCTTTATGAACCTCCCGCAAACGGGCGTAACCGCTGACTTGGCGCATATCCTTATGGATCCGGCCCTTGACGTATTTTTCTTTATACTTCGCGTCCACCACCATTTTATACTCCAGACGCTTATCATCATGCGGGGCATCCAGCAGATAATCCAGCTCATTCCCTTTCTTCCTGACCTGGAATTTCACCTGATTCCCAAACCGGTCCTTCAGCAAGCCCAAGGCGTAGAGCTCGAACAGCTTGCTCATATCTATCCAGAACGGGGGCGTGTTGACCATCGCCTCCACCGTATTGTTCAGGTTATACCCGAACCGCTTCAGTATCATCTTGGCCAGATCCAAAGCCTGCCCATACTCTTTGTAAAAGGCGTTGAACTTGCTGTGCTTGATCTCATGCGGGCCGATCTCCTCCGATACCTCCGCGAAGGCCGGCATAATATAATGAAGCGTATTGTTCAGCTCCTTATGGTCGGCGAAACGGTGAAACGTAGGCAAATACCGCTGTACAAACACCAAGGCTTTTTTCAACAGCCTGTTTTCCTTATGGTCAAAACCGAAGGCCTCATGGGAGCAGTACACATGCAGGCGCTTCTGTTGTGACAGGTTGTGCTTGACGGTTTTCCCAACCAGCACCTTTCCCTTCACCCTTCCGTACAGGTTCCGCTCCACCGGATAATAAGACTTCTTCAGCCCCTTGCGCACGATGTCCTTCAGCACAGCCAAAAACTCCACCACCAAAAAGGGCGTCAGCATATCTTTTTCTTGCGATATCCGAATACTGGGCCTGTCCCATTTCACTATGGAGAGCTCCTTGATCTCTTCGCGCACTTCCGCATGCTTCAGGCAGGAAAACAGCATCCCCAAGTGGTCCAACTGCCGGCCTTCCACATTGAGCTTGGGCTCCACATACAGTGCCCTTTCACCCTCTATTATCCAGTCCGCCCCTACAAAGTAGCCCGTTGTCAGCTGATATTCATCGTTTGCCTTTTTGTCAAACCGGAAACACTCCTGCTCTTTGCTTTTTCCCTTATGCGTTTTCGGAAAACGTTGGACGTAACGTTCCTCCCGCATGCCCTCGGCGGAAACCAAACGGGGCTTTTTTTCGCTTGCGCCCGTATGTTCTCTGCAACTAATCAGTTTATGCTTCAAGGCTCAGGGCTTCAATTTTATCCTTGGCGTTTTCCAGCAACAAACCGTCCTTCACGTACTCCCGCAAAATGGGCTTGATCTCATACTCCAGTTTCATCTTCAGCTCCCTATCGCCTTCGCCTTCTTTTAGCATAAAATAGCTGTGCCCCAACTGCACGTCACGGTAGTCGAAGTCGGGCGCCAAAAATTCTGAACCTTTTCGCTTTCCTTTCTTGTCAACCTTGACAAACAGGGACGAAACCTCCTCAAACAGTTTCTTGGCTTTTCCGTCAGTGATCACCGCCTCGTTCGGCAATACCTCCTCAAAAGCGAATCGCCTCCGGATGGCGTAATCCATATGACCAACGCTCCGGTCTGCAGTATTCATCGTCCCGATAATATACAGGTTCTCCGGAATGACGATCTCGCGGTCCCCTTCCAAAGCGTAAAGGCTTTCCACGGCCTTGCCCCGGTACTCCAATCCGTAAATAAGCTCCCCCAACACCGTAGGCAAATTCGCCCGGTTGATCTCGTCGATAATCAGGACGTAGTTTTGCTCCTTTACGCTAACGGGTCTTTGCCTCTGAGCTTTGTGTTTCTCTTTAAACTCGTTGAACTGTTTTAACAATTTGACAAGATATGAGGCGTTACTCTTCATCCCAAATTGCGCAGCTATCGCTTTAAAGGATTTTGGTGAATCGATTTTATGTTCAAAAGCGATCTTAAAATCCCGGATAAAAATATTGTGGATAATTGGATTCCCGTTACTGAGGTTCTGCCAGCGGTCCCCCGAATATCGGAACCGTTTTTCCTCTATATCTACAACATACGCTACGGTTCCGTTAATATTATATTTGCCGTCGGTGTCAATTCTCTCCGATATCTCCTCCTTAAACCCCTCCAACGCCTCTTCAAAATCGAGTTCCTCCGATATTTTTTCCGCAGGCTTTTTACTGTCCTCAAGGTTCTTCAAAGCCTTTTGGGCAAACTCCGCCAGCACCTTATCCTCCGCTTCATAAACTACTTGCCCGTTTTCATCACTCTTGGCGCTGATCCCCCGCACAAAGTCCTCATAGCTATAAGAAGGGTGAAATTGGATAATCTTGTATTCGCCACACTGTTCAAATGGAACCTGTTCAAACAGATATTTGGCGACGGCGATTTCATACGAGTCGTTCCCGTTTTTGGCTTTAGGTCCTGGCCCCTTCCGATACTGATCATAACGTTCGATAATTTTATTAAAAGAGGCCATGTTCGTATTTGAGGCGCTTGGCGAACGCAAAAGCACGCTTTCGTTTTTTACGGAATCCACCGTATACTCGGTCGTTCCCCCTTCGCTGAAAAATGTCAACCCCTCGGTGACTTCTCTTCTTATACGTTCCTTTGTCAGCGTTGCGCCAACCATAGCCTTGGCCATACGCTTGGCCGTAAAAGTCTTGCCCGTACCTGGAGGGCCTTGCAATACGATCTGCTTTTTATAGCGCAATAGGTCAAGTTTACGCTGGAGGTCTTCTTCTTGAACTGTTATCATGTAACTAGTCTTATATGAATCATACCAAGAAGTTATAAACTTCCATGTTGGTGTCTTTTTGTCTTGGGCAATTTGCAATGTCCCTTGAGGTTGGGGAAAATCATCCTCACCCTTGAAAAACTCAAGTACGTTTACCTTCCGAAAATTTTTATGCTTATATTTTTTGCTTAATCCTTCATCTTGGAAAGGTTCTCCTGTTACTTGGCAAAGGGCTATTGCTGTCTTACCTTCTTTTACGCAAATGATATCACCTTTTTGGATGCGATTTTTGAAGGCTTCACATTGTGAATTATTCCATTCGCCAGTCCCTATGATGGGTTGTTTCTCCTTGAGTAATAAAGAGGAGTCTATTTTTTCACCTTCTCTCCCATTAGGAAGGCACATCTGTATATGCCAAAAATTCATATGCTATCGTAGTAAAAAATTATCCAACCAGATCCTCCACGTCCACCATACCTGTCATCAGACGGGGCAAGAGCAGGTCGCAGGCTTCTTTTAGGTGTTGGTTTTGAAGAGATAAGTTTTCTAATTGAGATACAATTGCCGAAGAGATTGATTGGAATGAGTCCTGTAATGATTTGCAAGGAAGTGTAATAATATAATTTTGCAATACATTCCAGTTAGCTCTTGGCATCTTAGTCCCATTTGATGATTGTGTTGCCGATTCAACAAACTCATCACTAAATACAGTTTGTAAGATTATACCGTGTAAGTTTTTTACGGTAGGCCTCAAAACAATTGTATCTGTTGAAGTTATTCCAATATTTAACGCTACTCCAACCTTATGAAAATATGGTCGTATTTTACCAAAGAGTACATCACCCGTTAAGTAACGAAACTTCATGCTATCTACTTTTTCTGAGGTTTCCCACTTATTGAGCGTTATGGATTTTCTAGGAATATGTTCAAGCCCTATATAAGGTAACGGACTTTTTAGGTCTGATGGATATACCGTATCCTTAATCAAATTTACTACATCACCTAATTTCACTCTCTCCCACCCCTCAGGCAATCCCGTCTCCTTATCCAAAGCCACATCCTCATGCCCGGGAAACTTCATCCGAACAAACCACTCCTCATACGTTAGCCTCGCCTTCTCTTCCAAGAGCTTGATCCGCTTGAGGTTGTTCTCGATCAAGTCATCATATGCCGAGAGGATGCCGGCGATTTTGCGTTGGGTGGGGAGTGGAGGGAGTTTTAATTTAATTTTTTTAGAATCTGGAACCTTCATGTGTTCCACAGTAGATCCAGAACCGTATGCCTTTATATTTGATTGGCAATACGGAGCTAATAGAGAGTAGTACAAAAAGTTTGGATCACAAACGTCTTTGTTTGCTCGGTATAATACGGTTCTCTGACCTAAAAACACTTTTTCGTCAGTCTTTAGAATTCCCACTTCGCCTAATGGGGCTTCTCGGGTTAAGATGATATCCCCTTTTTTAGGAACTAGCCTACGTGTCCACTTAGTATATGTTTCTTCATTAACAAAAAAGACATCATCTAGATCGATTCTACCATGCCGAACATTAGATGTTCGGATCATTTTGAAAGGGGTGATATAATCAACCTTTGGAGCGGTTCTATTCAAGCAATCTACGATCTCTTCGCAAACAGAGTCAATAGTTATAATTTCCCACTTCTCTCTCATAACCTCACCTCCTGAATCTTCGCCATCAAAGCTTCCGCTTTGCCGTTCAGTTCGGCCAGATCACTGTGGATCTCCCGCAGGCGTCCCTTGTAATCGAAATCCATATCGATATCGATCTTCACGCCCACATAGCGCCCCGGCGTCAGGCTATAGTCCTGTTCTTCGATCTCGGCGCGGTCCGCGATCTTGCAGAACCCTTCCACGTCCCGGTATTTTCCTTCCGGAAAAAGCGTAGCCAAAGCCTTCCAGTCCTTGATCGCCTGCGCCATATCCTTATGAAGGCTTCCCGCGTCTTCCTCATACGCTTTCAGCGCCCGGTTAAGCTTCGTCACCTTAGCCTTCGGTGCTTGGTTCAGTTTGCTTGTTTCCGGCTTCTTAAGCTTTTTGCCCTCGTTTTCGGCAATCGCCGCCTGGGCGTCTTCCACCGCCTTTCTTACGGGTGCGAACCCTTCCGAAAATCTATGATATATCGCTTCCACGTTCTCCATACTCAAGGCTTCCGCTTTGGCCTCGCTTAGGCTTATCCCGTAGCCCTCGGCCTCTACCGTTTCCTTCAGGTTCCGGTAGGCCGGTCCGTATAGCTTTTTTATTTTTGAGAGTATGCCTTCCGCGTATTCCCGGTGGGCTCCCATGGCCTGGGCGTAAGCCGTTGCGTCCTGGCGGTACATGCCCATCACACAACGCAGGTTCGTCAGCTGTCCCGGCGAAAAGTCGTTGATCGTCGTCGTCACCTCCCGGTAGGTGTTGCGGGCGTCCAGCATCAACACCTTGTCCTTGTTCGCCTCCGGCTTGCCTTTGTCGTAAAACCACACGTGGCAGGGAAGCGAACGCGTATAGAAAAAGTTGTTCCCCACGGACACGATGCAGTCCACGTCGCCCGTCTCGATCAGCTGTTTACGGATCAGCTTCTCCGCGTTGCCGGCGTCCGTAGCCGAAGAGGCCATAACGAAGCCCGCCCGGCCCCGGTCGTTCAGATAGCTGCGGAAGTACTGCGCCCAAAGGTAATTGCCGTTCCCGATGGTTCCCTTGCCGGTCAGTGGAGGCCCGAAAGGCAGGCGCTTGTCTTCCGCCAAAAATTTGTTCTTGGCGTCCACCTTGTCCACGTTAAACGGAGGGTTGGCCATCACGAAATCGCACTTGCCTACCAGATCATGAGGGTCCGAATAAAAGCTGTTGCTCTCGATAACCTTCCCTTCTATCCCGTGGATGGCCAAGTTCATCTTCGCCAGCTTCGTGTTATTGCTCTTCAGCTCCGTACCGTACACCCTGATCGTTTCATTGACCCGCTTACGCTCATGGTCTTCCACAAAGTGCGCCGTCTGCACGAACATGCCACCCGATCCGCAGGCTGGATCATGCACCACGCCGTGGTTCGGCTCGATAAACTGCACGATCAGGTTCACCAACGACGGAGGCGTAAAGAATTCGCCGCCTTCCTGCGCGCCTGCGCCCTGCATCGAGAATTTCATCAAAAAGAACTCGTAAATACGGCCGAACACGTCGCCCTTGGCCTTTTTGACGGCCTCCTTGTTAAAAACCCGGACCAGATCCCGCAACAACCCGTCGTCGAACTCCTGGTAATTCCGGGGCAAGATACCCGCCAAGTCGCTATACTCGTCCTCGATCAGTTTCATCGCCCCGTTGATCGCCGTCGCCAGATCGACATCCTCCGGCAAGTCGGCCAGATAATCGTACTGCGCCTTTTCAGGTAACAGGATGGCCCCCGCTCCTGCGTAATCCTCCTTCGTGGCCTCCCGTTTGCTTCCCGTCCGGGGATTCACCGGCAATTCGGCTTCCACCTGCGTTTTGGCGTCCTCGTAACGGTTCTGCGCAAAACGCAATAACACCAAGCCCAACAGCGGGTCCTTATACTCCGCCGCCGTCAATTTGGAATTCGAACGCAACGCGTCCGCTGAGTCCCACAACTCCTTCTCCAGTTCCTTTATAGCTTCCTGATTCATGAATGTCCTTTTCCATATCCGGCCAAAAAAGAAAGGGCCCAAACGCCCCAAAAACTCACTTCATCGGCCTATTCCCAAAAAATATCAAGTTAGCCATTTACAAACAGGAATACATCCCTTCACCAAAAAAACGTGGAGACATTGGTATGCCGTGGCTCCTCTTACGCATAGAAACCGGATTGTACATCAAAATTAACGACCGATAATTCCCGCATATTTTACTAAAATAATCCCGTAAATCAGGTTCTCTTTAAACAGAATGACTCACTTAGTTTTAATGCATTGTCGTACAATCGTTTGACAACTTATCCGAGCAGTCTTTTTTCGCTTTACTATTTGCTTTGTACTACTTACTTACGCTATACTGTTTATAAGCGAATCATAAGCCAGCTTCAAAAGACGCTTATGTTCCGGATCACTAAACCGCTCGACAAAATATAGATCAAAGTCAAGAATCATCGATTCGAAAAAACTATAGTAAGGCCCATTATCCTGAATGACCGACAACAAGTCTTCCATCAGAATATCTTCCAATGAAGTAATCACGGTCCGCTCGCTATACTCTTCTCTATCGAACCTCTCTAGCCTTCTGGCTAGCTTATCGAACACCTTCTCATAGCATTCCTTGCGTTTTACCCTCAAAGGGTCGCGGTTCAGATCATAAACCTTGACGCTCATCTCTCCCTCTCCAGTATAGTATCCTACTTCTCCGTCAGGAAAACACAACAAATGATCTCTCGGATTATCCAGTTCAGGGTTTAGTAATAGCCGTGGCTCCTCAGCCAAGGGAGATAAATGCGCGTGACACTTTTTCTTATCCAATTTCTCGTTTCGCAACGGAGGGTGTTTTATCCGTTTCTCCTCATCCTTCAGCGGAAAATAGTTGGATTTCGAACCGTTACAGCTCTCGCAAGAGTAGACCAGATTACTCCACTCATAACCCAACCAATAATAGCCGTTGGAAACAATCTTCTTGGTTCTTTTTAGTTTCTGTCCGTCAAGTTCCTTATCCTCTTCCTCAAGCCAACAGTCCCGAACTTTGTCTTTAGGCCGGTAATGGTCGACGCGCAAAGGGCTTCCCACACTGATATCGCTTTCGCAATAGGCGCATTTATTGTTGTAAATTGACTTTAGCGCGTCTTTGACGCTGGTATGGGCATAATAATATTTTTTGAAGTCATGGTCGTTATTTTCCGTTAAAGCCTGATTTATAAGGACCTTACATTTCTTGGTTTCAAGTCCTCTAGGTACGTCGTCAAAATTCTTACTGACCTTTTTCATGATCTCGCTTGCGCTTCAGTGCTTCAAAAAAATCGGGGTTGCTGGTCTTGATAACCTTCACTTTGTCCCTCAACGCAGCCCGTTCTTTCGCCTCTTTATAACTGTCCCCGGTCATCACTTCCGAAAAATCATCATTCGTATTGGCGACTAAATTATCCAAATCAAAAACTTCCGATCCCAACAACACGTTCGGCAACATATTCTTGATCTGGCTTTCGATAAAATCCAGGCGCTTTACCGTAATCCCCTCCGATTCCGTACGGTTTACTTTCAAAAACACACTGCCTTCAGGAGCGCCGAGCAAAGGTATCGGACTATGGGTCGAAGCGATGAACTGGACCTTGGGCAGATGCCTGCTTAAAATATCCGGCAAGTCTTTCTGCCATTTAGGGTGTAAATGCAGATCCAACTCATCGATAATAACGATTCCCTCTACGTCCGACGGATCCTTGATCGAGTCTCCGCCAAGCCTATGCAAGAGATCCCCTACCCATGACAACAACATCCGGTTACCCGAAGCCAGCTGATGAATGCGTTTCGGCGTTTTGGGATCCTCTTTCTCAAAATAAAAAATATCATGGTCCCCGACTTCTATACGGTCGATATTGTCCATTAAGTCGATCAGGAAATCCCGGACAAGATTGTAACGGGTTGTATGCTTGATTTTGTTTTTGGCTTCTTTATGAAAAAGTTCTAACTTTTCGGTTAATTCGGATAATTTATTTTTAGATTTTTGTTTTTCGAAATAGTTTAAAAAACTATGGCTGAAATCACTTAGTTTCACATTCGACGATTCTCGCAGACTACTCAAGCTTTTGTCCTCAAAGAACAAATCTAATAGTATATTATTATATTCTTTGTCTAGTGATTTTTCCGCTTTCAGCTGATCGATTTCCTCATTCTTAAACAAATCTTTCAAATCATCTTCAAAAGGGTAAAGCAGGTCTCCGTCAGCCGAAAAAAGACTCTTTATATGCGACTCATACCCCGCCGACAATTTCTTGCCCGAGGGTATACGCACCGGCCCGTAGGCTACAAAAGGAACCTGAACATTCTTTCTTTCCCCCTTTTGGCTTACCCAACGCGCTGTGTAGCCCGTCTTGGTCATATTTTTTACCGATACCTGAAGGTCCACGGAGCTCCCTTTTTCCTTCTCTCCCAAGTACCGGTCATCATCTCGCTTGTCCCAAAGCCCGTTCAACCCGATAGCCAATCCCCGCAACAGGGACGTTTTCCCGAATCCGTTCTCCCCAGTCACAAAAATCCATGGCGCACCCGCCGGCAAATCCTTTTCTCCGGTTTCCCGTATTCCTTGAAACCCTCGGATCTCAAACTGTTTTAGGCTATATTTCGGCGTTTCTTTATCCATCATTATATTAGAGTGAGGTCGATTCTAAACACGTAAAACTAATAATCAAATAAGTACATCCAGTCTACTTTGTACTATGCACTTGAACAAAATTATTTTTGTTTTATTCGTCTTAGTTCTCCGATCAATTATTGATTCCAATGCGTTCCAAAAAACTAATCTCAGGCCTTTATTTTTCTTCCATAACCGCTATGCTTTTGGATGGAAGAAAAATTTGTAGCCGTTTTTGAGAGATTTTTTGGTTACTTTTTGATCTCTCAAACAGTAACACCGGGGCGTGCTAAGTGCAAAATGTAAGTGGTTTCGAGATTACGAATTTTAAATGCTGATAATTAAGTCAGAGTGCATATACTTATTTCGAAATACCCTTATGTCCTCGTCGTAAAACGATCTTTGTATTCCCGCCTCGTAGACTCAATCAAATCCAGAATATCGACATCCAAAATGTTCGCTATCTCATGCAGTACCTCCAAGCGGGGCTGTTGTCGGTTCTGGACATAACCGTTTACCATATTATAGCTTTTCCCTAGTCTTTCAGCCAACCAGACCTGTTTGATCCCTTTTTCTCCTAATACCTCTTTTATACGGTTCTTCATGCTCAAATAGTAATTGTCCCAAGATAAGACAACGTCACAGATATATCGTTTTTCGATATATAAAATAATCCCTTAATAAGGGATGTGAATTATTATTTGATTAATATTATAAATAAACACCGAAAAACCACATTGATAAATATGTGAACTTTTGTTCATTATTTTTCTGAGGCCACTTAGACCTAATCTTCTAATCCGAAATTTTACTTTTATGAACGACCTAAGCGCCCCCGATTTGGTACGCCCAATCAAAGAGTCTTTCGCGGTGAAAAAAATACGAAATGTGGATGTCCAATGGGTTGGGTTTCATAAAATCGTAAAACCGAAACAAACCGAAGACGACAAGGAAAAGTCTGTCGAGTTCGAGGTCAAAGAACTTTCGCCCATTATCCTTGACGATTCCTTTGGAAGTTTTCTCAACGATCAGTTCAGAAAACTTTGCGGCAAAGGGAACCATTTCCATTTCAAAGACGATGATAAAGCTAAAGAGCCCCGTCAAAGCCTTGAGAAATTGCTTACTGAAACCGACCCCGATTTTTGTCACGAGCAATCCATCAAGATAACACGCAAATTTAACGATGAGCACAAAACGCGTAAAGCCAAAAACGGAATCTTTCTCATCGCCAAGATGAAAGTGACCAGCGATCAGTTTCCGAATGTCCTTCCCTTGGTGTTTTTGATTAAAATTGATGATAACAATGTCCTCCAATACAAGGAAGAGGAAACGGAAGACGGCAAAAAACGAACGAGAACAACTCCTATAAAACTTAATATTTCCGATAACCTGCAGGCTATCCAAAAGATGGCCATCATTGACCAGTCTGATACTTTCGCCTGGGATGTGCTCGCTTATGAGCGGAATTCTCCCACCGTCTATTTCCGAGACTTCCTTCAGGTCAAAATTGACCCGGAACATGGTAAAATGATGACGGGAGAGCTTGATAAGATCATGCGCTCATTCGCCAGAGAATGTTATAAGATTGAAGGGGTCAAAGATTCTGAATCGTTAAGGAAAATCCCGTATCTCAAAAAATACAGAAACTTCGAACGGACCCAAAAAAACTTTAATACCGAAGATCTCCTGAGGGTTGTCACTGAAGAGATCCCAAATGAAAATGATAAGAATATAGTCAGAAATAACCTGGAAAACCGTTTGGTTAGCCATGGTGTCGCCGGACAGACTTTTGAGATGGACCAGTCCGTTTTCTATGATAAAACAAAAGCTCTTGTTACGGGATCCGTCAATTTTAGATGGGACGCGGACGCTATCCTGCACTCCGTAAAGAAATCGGGATCGGATGAGAATATATCCCTTCTTATTTTTGAGATTCCCCGCGACGATGCGGATAAAATACAGGATATAAAAGCACGATAAATTGGCCCCCTTATCTACACTGAAACAACTCCTCGCCGAGTATACCTTCACTAACGAATACGACTCCCTTGATTCCCTTCGGACTGTCCTTAAAAACCCATCCGATAACATACGGTCGTTTTATAACAAAACCATAAATTCCGAATGGAAGGATTTGTTCCTATTCGAAGAGGAAATGCCTGACGGTGATTATGAACGACTAATTTCTTGGTCTTCTGACGAATCTATCTCTATAGAAAAAGTCAGAATCACTCTGAACAAGAAAAAAATCCGTGACATAACTCTAAATGAAAACACCTATTGCTTCTTTTCCGAAAACGCTTTTAATCAATGGCTAGAAACTCTTGATCCATTCCAAACCACCATCCCCTTCAACCAAGAAGGGTATGCCCGATTTCTGGTGAAAGGTCTGACCAATGAATTCTTCGGTAATAACTTCGCCGTACAAAAACTAGACTCCCCAGACTCCGATCACAAGCCTCCCCATTATACCGATCACTTGCCCGAGCCCGAAAAAATAGAAGAACAAGTCAAATCATTCGTCAAGACCGACTTCCTTATCAATCCGAAAGCCTTTGTCATTAAAGAGGGAGAACCTTCAAAACCAATACGAAAACGATTTGAGAAACACGCCAATATACTTCTCGCATCTTCTTTGGCAAGTGAGCTGTACGATACAAACCCCGTCAGAGAAATAGCCCTTAATGTGGAGATACGCCATGAGATACAACTTTGGAATGGCCAAGGGCTTAATGTCTTCAACAGCGAGCTCCTCACGACTTTATCCCGTATCATAACTTGGATTTATGAGGAACGGACAAGCGCAAGGCTTAGAATCTTTCGGAAAGAAATCCTTTCCCACGCTCAATCACAACCAAATGAAGACCTTATAAACATACTCTCCAAAGCGGGAAAACAAGCCTTCAGCCAATCCATAGAAATATACGGATTCCTCATCGACGAAAGACGAGAACAATACGAACAGGAAAACAGAATCATCCAAACCGATATCCAAAAGCAAACCGATCAATACAATGCCCGGATTAGGAATACGGCCACCAATTTTGCCAGGGATTTCCTCGCCTCCCTGTTTATAATCACTGTAGGAATATCCGAAAAGTGGATTGGTAAAGACTCCAAAAAGCTCCTGCCTTACCTTATGAACGGAATAGCCATATACTTTTTACTTTCCCTCATTATACAATCATGGAGCACTATCCTTGAACTTTCCTTTACAAAAAGAGACTTCACCCGCTGGATCAACCGTCAAGGCTATCTCCTCGATTCAACAAAAAAGCGATACCTCGATGAAACAAAAAACAAACAACGCTACACCATAACCTACCTAATCGTGGTAGCCATATTGTATGCTCTAATCATTATTTTCTCCTTTTGTTATAAATATTGGATACCTGTCTATGTGTCGACATAACCTCCGGTTACAACCCCACCCCAATAATCACGTACGGACTGGGCTCACCCTGTCCGCCCACCCGAATGATAACACCCAAATTAACACAACAATAATCAACGTACAGACACGGGCATGCCCTGTCTCCCTTGCGAATGGTAAAACAAACCAAAAAAACAAGCCTGGTGCGGGCGCCCCGCTCCACACAATACCTTTCAATACCCAAGAAAATCGGAACATAAACCTAAATACGGATTAAGGAGGTAAATGTCTAATTTAAAGATAGTTAACCCGGCTAAAAAAAGAAAAACCGTGTAACTTCCCCGTTCTGTAATAAAGGCCCCCGTTCCGTAAAGAAGGCCAACCCGATCAAAATCCCGAAAACAACAACACCCCAAAACCCAAAACCACCCGTCTCCAAAAAAAACAGCGACACCCCACGTCCCGTATCCCGCAATTCCCCCAGTTGAGACAACAGGCCCATCGGTGTTCGTCGTCAAGCCCGGAGCGGCAATCGCGCCGGCTCGCCTTCCCAGCCTCCGTTCCTAATGTCACTCCGGCAGGCAAGCCGCCCTACGGGTGTCGCTCCACTGCGGTGGCCAATCCAAAAAAATACGCGTAGGCCGTTTCAAGCTTCCAAGCTTGGAACCGACCCTACATCCAGGTTCCGACCTGGCCACCTCCGTTCCGCTCCAAGCCGTCACGCTTCCCGCTTTCCGGGCCCTCCTCCTCACGGCGCTTCCCCCTGTGCCGTCGGCCTGTCAGCATTACGTTCCCTTGCCCTTCCGCTCCTGCCGTCGCTACAGGGCGGTCACTCCATACCGCCCCGCCGCCGGCCCAGCCAGCGCCAGAGTTAGGCTCGCCTGCGTAGTCGGTCGGGCATCGGCGACTTTAACAAAAAGCCTCCGGCAGGTAGGTCGCCTCGTGTTTGTCCGTTCCTCCGCAATCCTCCGGAAACGGACAAACAAGGCCGGCCACACCCTCCGCAAGCTCCGGGCTCTTCGGCCACCACCCTCCCTCCGCTCGCAGGCGGCTCGCGCGGCTGACGCCGCCAAGGGCCTTCGCAAAAGCGAAGCCCGTCCACATCCCCGACCACCACCCCAAAAGGGCCATAGGCCCGAAAGACAATAACCCGGCCTACAGGGCTGGGAAACGTACAGACACGGGCATGCCCTGTCTCACACGCAGATGGTCAAACAGAAACAGATCGGAAAAACAAGAATAGAAACACCCCTAAAAAACCGCGTAGCGAAACCCGCCCCGCCGAAAAACAAACGAAAAAGAGCAGAAAACGCCACGGGAACGTCCGGAAACCGGAGCTATTATCCGCTCCTCCGTCGCTCCTAACAGCCCCGGCCCCCGGCCGAATGTAAAGGCTCCTTTCTTCTCTTTTTTTTCCCTTTTTTTCTGTTCTTTCCGGGGATAGTCTTTGTTGAAATGTAAACCCATCCAAACGCAAAAAATCCGGCATGTCATACACACCGGATTTTTTTCAACATCTGAAATGAAGCTACTACTATTTATTATTCAGGCCTTGACTTTAAAACCGTTTTTTTATCCTTGGAAACCAGACAGAAATAGCCTTCCTCATCCCAAAAAGATTTCCCTAAATACCGGTCAAAAAACATATAATCGGGCTTAGGATTCACTAGTATTTTTTTTATCAACTCTTTCGTTTTTAGGTCTTTAAAGTGAACTTCAATAGCAGAAACGTTTACGTCGAGTTCCATAAAGATACCTGCACTGAACTTGTTGTCAGGTGACTTCATAGAACGTCCCCAATAGTTAGCATATTTTAGCCCTTGTTCAATAGATCTTTCCTTGGCCTCTTTAAAATGATCATACGGTAAATCGTATTCTTTACATATTTTTTTAGCAATTGAATCCAGGGCTTCGATTAAAATAAGTTTCCTTTCATTGATTTCGTTAGACCAATAATTATCATAATCAAGGTAAGCGTCAACAAGAAGAACCCCTCCCAATAATTTAAATGAAGTATTCCTTTTTTCAGGAAAAAAATCAACGGCGAGACGCCATATGTTTTCTGTTTTAATTGGGGTGAAATTTGAAGAAAACACAGTGTCAACAATCGTCGACTCCAAATTAAATTCCCTTTCTCGTGGAGAATTTTCAGCGCTCTGCAATAATATATCTCTAAAATTCATGTCTATTGGGTCTGTTTATTTTTGTTGCCTTAGTCTAGGCCCTCTTCCCCTCTCATTCTTTTTCCTGTTTTCTCATAATAATCACCATACAAGTCTCCTCTCCCCCTTAAAAAATCTCCATCTGCCCGCCAACCTTCTTCCGATCCCGACCCCAAACCAAAACCTCAGCCACAAACTCCGTTACCGACCGCTCCGAATCCAGCCCGCGCCAACCCCTCTCCATCAAAATACGGTTCCCCGCCACGGCTTCCAAATCAACCCCGCCCGCGAACTCCGGCAAAAAATGGCTCGCCAGACAAGCCCCCGGCCTCCCGTACCGCTCCGCAAACCCGGCCGTATGCATCGTCCCGCCCTTGGCGCCCGATTCCATAACGAAAACCCCGTGACTCAGCCCCGCCTGAATCCTGTTGCGCGCCACAAACCAAGACCTGTCAGGCCCCGTACCCGGCGGATACTCGCTGACCCAAGCCCCTCCGGCACGCAAAATATCCTCGGCCAACTTGCGGTTCCCCTCCGGATAAACCTTGTCCAAACCCGTAGCCATCACCGCCACCGAAGGCCTGCCGCAACGGACCGAAGCCAGATGGCCCACCGTATCGCAACCCAGCGCCAGACCGCTGACCGTCACAAAACCCTCTCGCTTCACAAAATACTCCGACACGATCCTGTCCCCCGCCTGGCGCCCGTGACCGCTCAGCCTCCTGCTGCCCACCACAGCCACCGCCGGCCCCGATTCCAGACAAGACAAATCCCCCCTGAAATACAAAACCCCGGGCGCCGA
>NZ_AP025327.1 GCF_036492835.1 Fulvitalea axinellae
TCATGACTCGATGGCTATAAAAAGCCATAAAGAGAATCATCCTGACTGCGATCATTACAATGAGGATATCGTCGATATGGATATATCGATATTGTCAAAGGTTCATATTCTGTGGGCTTCGTTAGAATGTACGCATTTCTCAAACGCTAAGGGAGGGCAAAGTCGTGACGCTGATTCCAGAATGCTTGCGGAACAAATGTATCGATACGCCGAGCATTGCCAACCAGCTTACATCATGATTGAAAATGTACGAGAATTCTTAACATGGGGGCCACTCACCCAAAAAAAGGACAAGAAAGGAGATCTTGTGTATAAGACAGATGGAACACCTCATATGATTCCAGATACTGACCCGAATAAATTAGGATCTTATTATCGCCAATGGGTATGCAAGCTAAAGAGTATGGGGTATGTTAATTATAGTTACAAACTTCTCAATAGCGCGGACTTTGGAGCGTACACAAAGCGTATCCGTTATTTTGGGGTTTTCTCTAAATCAGGATATCCGATACGATTCCCATCACAGACACACACAGAACGTTTAGCGGTTGGGTATTCACAATGGAAGCCGGTAAGGGAATGCCTTGATTTTCGTGATCGAGGACGTTCGATTTTTGGCAGAAAAAGAAAACTATCCGAAAACACACTTAAGCGAATCTTCGCGGGAATCCAAAAGTTTGGACCTGAAGGGAGAACTAACTCCTTTTTGGCCAAGTACTACGGAAACGGCGAAAACTTGGAGTCGGTGGAAGGTCCGGCGGGTACTATCACGACTAAAGACCGGTTTGCGTTTATCTCGAAGTATTTCTCTGGTCACCCTTCAAGCAAAAACAAATCTATTGATTCTCCGCTTGGAACAATCACCTGTATTGACCACCACGCAAAAGTTGAGTTTCTCGCAAACCCGCAACAATTCGGATCGGTTGGATCCAAACTGGACGAACCACACCCAACAATCGTCGCCTCAAAGCGATACACTTCATTAGTTAGCGAATCTGGAGATCCTGTTAGTCTGGGCCACGATGACTCGGAAATGGAAAGGAAAATTAAGCTCTACATGATAAAACATGGGATAACGGATATCCTTATGCGGATGTTGAAAGTTGATGAACTACTGAAGATACAAGGGTTCCCTCCAGGTTATAAGCTTCTTGGTACTCAAGAAAAACAAAAGAAATATATTGGGAACTCTGTGGTCCCTGCAGTAGCAGAGAAATTAATCAACGCTAATGTGAATCAAGAATTTTTTAAGGCGCTGAGAAAAGCATCATGAATTATGAAAGGTTAAGAGTTTAAGCCTTCCCAAGTTGGGAAGGCTTTTTTTGTCCCTTTACCCGAAGTTTTGCCGGGATATTTTCGGGTATGGAAAACAACGAACGAATACAAATTAATAGAATTCCGAAATTTTCAGACATTATGCGGATTGGTAACGAGTACGGGATTGCCTTGGAAGGAAATTTTGAGACGCTCCAACTCTGCGGAATAATAATGGCGCTGGAAGACAAGATCGGAAAGCAGTCGGACCTGATCAAAGCGCTTAATACGGACTTGGGAGGGCTGACCGAATGAAAGTGGCGATAATAATAATCGGGGCGATGGGATCGGGGAAAAGTTCCTTGGCCGAATCGCTCGCCTTGCGTACGGATCTGCCGGTGATCAGCCTCGACACTTGCCGGATCGATGCGTGGAAAGAGGATCCGCAAGCGATGCCGATGAGGCGGGAAAAGACAGCGGAATTGAAATGCCTTGACCTGATCAGGAATTCGGACCAACTTATTTTCGAGAGTTCGGGGGTGTCGAGGTTCCACACACGGGCTTTATCGGAGATCGCGCGAAAGGACGCGAGGGTAAAGGTTATCAAGCTCACGGCGCCGGACTGGGTACTGCGAAAACGGGTAGAGGCTCGGAGCCGGGAAAAGATACACGTTCCTTTTCCTTACAAAACGGGGACGGTCGGGGAGTCGATAAGCTATATGAAAGAGAAACTTAAGAACGTTAATTCCGACTATAAGTTTAACACCGGAAAAATGACCGCCGAGGAGATAGCGGAACGCCTGTTGTCCTTCGCTGATTTTCCGTAGAGGCGCATATTCGCAATATGAGAAAATCGATGCGCGACGAAGTAAAGGCTTTGGCCCGGCGGGTAAAGAAAGACGGATTGCTGGAGGACCGGATCCGTCTGCATTACCTTTCCGAAGACTATCAATTGTCTAAATCCGACAATGATATTCTGCAACGGATCATAGCGATCCGGGAGCTACAGAAATCGGGGTACGAGACCCGAGAAATAGCCGTTATTCTGGCTAATGATTTCGGCGTTTCGCAATCGACCATATACCGGGATTGCAAGCGGGCACAATCGATTTTCGGCGACATGCTAAAAGCCTCGGCGGAGGCGGAAATATTGAGCACGGCGGAACTGATGAAGAGGATCGCGCGGAAGTCGTACGAGTGTGGCGACATGAAATCTGCGGTAAGAGCTTCGGCTAATTATGTCAAAATACTACGGCCTTACGCCGAGGATAATCATATCGACGATGATGATCCGAAGACTTTTGTAATCGAAATAAAAACGGAAGGCCAGCGGAAAAAGAAAACGGTTGATATGTCGAATTTCCATAAGGTTGAGGACGCCGAGTTTGAGGAGATAGCGGACACGGTATTGGGGAAACATATCGGCCCTGACAGAATGCTCGACATAATGGATTCCGAAGATTCGGATAAAGAGGAGGAGGATGAAGAAGAAGATTAATTTTATCGCGCCTCAGCTAATTTTTGTAATCAACCTACTAAAGAACCTGATCAACGATGCAACGCTGATTTGGGGAAGGGGTACGGGCAAATCGTTTATTATAGCGTGGCTGATGCACACGATTATCCGCTTTCTGCCCCGTAGCACTTGGCTGATCGTAGGGGAAACGCTTAAACAACTGCTTACCGTTACGCTTCCGGGAACCTTCGAAGCGCTTATGTATTTGGGCTATCGCGAACACCGGGACGATAAACATCCGGGGGACTTCGTGATAAGGAAAAAGCCTCCAGCTTATTTTGAAAGCCCTATTCGCCCTTGTCTTGACTACAACAACATGATAACGTTTCGTAACGGCACCAGCTTTTACTTGGTGAGTTTGGACGGTGGCGCCGGTAGTCCGCGGGGGTTTAACAGTGACGGCATACTGGAAGACGAAGCTCTGTTGAACAATAAGGATAAGCTTGATTCCGAAGTCTATTCGACCAACCGGGGGAACCTGGGCAAGTTTAAATCGCCGTTGCATCACGGAGTTTTACGATTTTCCTCCATGCCACACGGCGAGCAAGGGGCACATCTTTTAAAACAGGCGGATTATTATCGGGATGATAAGTTTGATTTCGAGAAGATCACGAACGAGATAGCCGTTTTACAGGTCGAATTTATACGGACATCCGACCGATCGGAGAGGAAACGGCTGTGGAAAGAGATCTATGAGTTAAACAAAAAACTTCGCTGGTACGCCAAGGGCAAACGCTTCTACAGCCAAGCCAACACATTCGATAATATCGAAAACCTCGGAATTAAGTTTATCGAGAAGCTATATCGGGAAATGTCGGATTTCGCCTTCCAGATCGAGGTTCTGAACATTCGGCAAAAGAAGCTTGAAGGCGGTTTTTATCCGCTGTTAAAAGAGTCCGTTCACGGATACCGACTAAAGTCGGATAATGATTATCTCGATAGTCTTGACTATGATTTCCGGACAGTATCGGAGAATAGCCGTATGGACGCCGATTGCGACCCGGACATACCTCTCCGCTTGGCGGTGGACTGGGGGAGCCGGATCAACTGTTTGTCGGTGGCACAGCAGATCAACGGCGAGTACCGCATGCTAAAGGACTTCTATGTGAAAGAGGTTGAGGATATGACACAGCTGGAGAAGTTAGCGCAAGACTTCTGCGAGTATTACGCTGAGCATAGGTACCGAGGCATAAGGTTTATAAAGGATGTAGCATATGGCAACAGAAGACAACCGAACTCAACACTCACATTCAACCAACAATTTGTAAAGATATTGCGGGCCAACGGCTGGCAGGTTACGGAGATAGATCTCGGCGTACCGAAAGCGGACCCGTTACGATATCTGTTGTGGCAGATAATCCTTTCCGAAAATGAGCGGTCAAAGTGGCGCTTCCGGATCAATCTGGACAACTGCAAACACACCTTCTATTCCATGTCAAACACTCCGGTAATCGACGGAAAGAACGGCATAGAGAAAGACAAATCATCCGAGAAGTCAAAAGTTATCCCGCAAGAAGACGCATCACACTTTAGCGACGTGGTTGATCAGCATGTCTTAAGCATAGCGAAAGACCTGCTTAACGGGCAAGCCTCAGCCTCATCATGGCGCCCTTGGATGATGTCCGGAGCCTGATCTCCAACTCATTTCATTGCAATTGCAAGCCCGTCACGGCCTCGTGACGGGCTATTTTGTGCCATCATATTTCAACAAATTTGTCCGTGTGCAATTGCAATTTTGGGACAGGGCGGCAAGGACTTTCCTTTGATTCGTGCGAAAAACGGGGGTGATTTCGGGTGTTCAGATCGTTGTTAGTCAGGTTGTTATGTGTTTTTTCGTGCGAAAAAAGGCCGATTATTCATTTTTTGGACCTCGTTTTTTAATGTCCTTCCCGGATTTTCCGCGTTTTCGCACCTTTCGGTCAGAAACAAGCAGAATTATTCGCATGGCTATTAAGCTAAAAGAGGCGCTTAAACGGTGTGACGGCAAGGAGCAAATACAGTCGCTTACGTTCGTCACGTTCGACTCGAAGCGCAAGACCGGAGGCGTTATTAAGACGATAAAGGAAGTTGTCCAGACTGGGACTAGATACATGCCTTCCGACCCGAAAAAAAAGACGGGTACGGCGGGCAAAACGGACCACTGGGCCAGCCGGACACGGAACTTTTCACACGCGCAATCCACGGCGACCACCAAAGTCCATATCGATTTGATTCTGTATTTCAACGGCGAAAAAGTGATCTGGTAATATGAGCGTTTTTAAAGGCCCGGACGGGCAAGTTTACGGGGTTACGGGAAGCGGAGTTGTCAGGCTCGGGGCTGTTGGCGCACGGGGCGGATCCGCTTCGGCGCGGACTAATACGGACCGGGGCGCCGTACAAAAAAAGACGGATTCGGATATCGCTTCTTGGGGTGATGACAACCTTTTCCCCCAACGGAGGAAAAAGCTGTTTAAGGCCAATACGATTATCCCGACTACGCTTTACAAGTTAGCGAATATACTTGTGGCCGGAGGGATAGCTTACGGACGGATCGACCGGGAAGGCGATCAGGAAACATTCATTGCCGAGCACATCCCGGAAGTGGAAAACTTCCTTCAGCGTTCACTGATCAGGGAACATTATCTACCCGAAACGGCGCTTGATTGGTATACGTGGAAGAACATCTTCCCGATGGTCAAAACGTCACGCAACGGCGACAAGATAACCCAACTGATCCGCCAAGCCTCGCCGAATTGCCGGTGGGGAAAGATGGACAATAGCGGGGTTATAAAAGACCTGCACATATCGTCGGAATGGGAAGACTCGGAGACGCCACAGCTTACGCTACCGGTAATCGACAAGTGGAATGATGACCGGGGAGAGCTGGAACCGGGGAACTACATCTACCCCATGAATTCGCCCTATTCCGATACGCCTTTTTACAATTTGGCGGAATGGGATTCCGTGTTTTCGTCGGGATGGTTTGACGTGGCGCAAGCCATACCCGAATTCAAAAAGGCGTTGATGGCCAACCAGATGACAATCAAATATGAAATTGTAGTCGCTACATGGTACTGGGAAGAAAAATATAAGGACTGGCACACGAAGTCGGAAGGGGAGCAGATCGAGCTTATGAAAGCCGAGCTTGACAACTTCGAGAAGGTAATGAAAGGGGAGGAAAACGCCGGTAAATCGGTGATGACCTTCAAGAAGGAGATCAACGGCAAGGAAGAGGCGGCTTGGGAGATCAACCCCATCGACGACAAGATCCAGAACGGCGTTTATGTCGAGGATTCGCAGGAGGCGAGTTCCCAGATTTTTTACGGAATGGGCGCCGATCCGGCGCTGTTCGGTACCGCTCCGGGTTCCAAGAAAGAGGGGTCGGGATCGGACAAAAACAACGCTTACCATCTCCACATGATTTTCTCGAAGCCTGATCAGGACAAGATACTTGAACCGCTGAATAACCTTGTTTCCCCTCACAACGGATGGAAGTCCGAAGGGGATAAGCCTTTGCGGTTCTGGTTCCGGGACTATCAGATAGCCCGATTGGAGACTGTTTCACCTTCAGACAGATAGATATGTTTTTCAATAGTATAGAAGAAGTAAACACGTATTTGCCGGTCGGGGTAAATATCGCTTTCGAGTCGATCAGCCCGGACTTGGGCGTGGAATATCTGCTTCCGCTTTTGGGTTATGAGCTTATAGTCGAGCTGGAACAGGCATACAAGGATGATGACATTAACAAGAAACTGTTAAAGCACTTGCAAGCATCCGAGATCAATAACGCTTACGCCCAAAACTTGCCCGTCGCTCAGGTGAACATTAGCGATTCTGGCGTGCGGATCGAGACGGAAGACGGAAAGAAAACCGCTTTCAAACACCAGATTGTCGGGTTGCGGGATGATTATTTCCTTCCCAAACGGGACATAGCCACGGAGATGATTTTACGCTTTTTGGAGCGTAACCAAGCCGACTATTTAAAGTGGAACAAGTCGTGTGTAAAGCCCGACTTATGGATTCCGGACGCTACGACTTTCGACGGATATTACGATATCGGCGAAAGCCGGACGAAATACGCGGGCATGGTAAGGGAGATCCGCCGTATCCAAGCGGATTTGGAGCGACAGGGCGGATCGGACACGGACACGACCCGGAGACTTTTAGCGCTTCACACTATTTATTCGAATAAGCTTTACCACGAAGCGGAATACAAGAAAGTAAAGGCTTTGGTATTGAAAGCCTGGGCTGACTTTCAGGAGGAAACGAAGGGGAAACGGAATCACACAATCGAAACCAAAGAGGACAATGCAACTTTCAGAGCTTTCTAAAATATTCGAGGCCACCGGGAAAAACCTCGGCTCGGTAATCGGTTCGGGTTTTGGCCTTATGGTCAGCTTTACGACGGACGAGCGGTTGTTTATGAAGGACGTTTTGCTCCTTTTGGGCCTGTTATCGACTAGCCTTACAATCCTAAAAATCTCAATTGACTTGTATAAATCAACGAAGAAAACGCCATGAGGAACATTAGGAAAATCGTGGTTCATTGTAGCGCTACGCCCGCCACAATGGATATCGGTCGGGATGAGATCGACCGATGGCACAGGGAACGGAAGTTTAACGGGATCGGCTACCATTTAGTGATCCGTCGCAACGGAAGGCTGGAAAGGGGGCGTGCTATGGAAAAATCCGGAGCGCACGCCAAAGGGTACAATTCCGAAAGCGTCGGGGTGTGTCTGGTAGGCGGAACCGATTCGGCGGGAAAGGCCGAAAGAAACTTTACCCCTCGGCAATACGCCAGACTGGCGGAGGTTTTAAAAGGTCTTCAGCTTGTTTTTCCTGACGCTGAGGTTTTGGGGCACCGGGATTTGCCGGGCGTGGCGAAAGCGTGCCCTTGCTTTGACGTAAAGGAATGGTGGAAATCTAAAAAAGAGGAAGCGTAATGTTTCTAGTCACAAGAGTTTTCAAAAACTGGAAGACCAGCCTTTTGGGCTTGGTTATTCTAACCGGTGCCTTGGGCGCCGTGTACACGGGAAAGGCGTCGCTGACGGAGGCGGGGCTTTTCATCGCCGGCGGTATCGGTCTGTTTTTTACGCGGGACGGAAAGGGGGTAAAAAATGGATGATCGCTATCCGCTTGCTATTCCGGGACTGCTGTTTTTTGTCGTGGTCTTTATCTGCTTCTTTAACATGGACCGATTCCCTTGGGAGGAACAACCTCCGAGCGTAACGGTAACACATGACACCGTAGAGGTGGTAAAGACTGTAACGGACACCGTGTTTTCCGAAGAGGTGGTAAATGTTCCCGTACTGGTTTCCGTAGTCGATTCCGTACGGGTTCCGGATACGGTTCGGGTTTGTAGCCGTTGCGCTGTCTGGGGCGAGTACGCGGGCACGGTTCCAGTAGACGAGGGAATCGTGAAATACCGGGCCGAGGTAGCCGGAAGGTTTCGGAATATAAGCCTGAGCTTCGCCGATCTGAGGCCCGTTACAACCAAGTACATAACCAAACATGTATTGGAGAAGGAGGCCTTCAGGAGCGGTTTTTACGCCGGTGGATTTGCCGGGTTTAAAGCGTTCGGGCCGTCGTTCTCATATGTCCGGCCACGGGATGCCATTACGGCAAGTTGGGACGCCGGGGGAGGCGGTTTTTCGGTCGGTTATCAGCGCCGTTTATTCTAAAAAACGCAACCCAAAATCACTGGATTTTTTCCGTAAATATCTGTATATTAATACTTTATGGAATTAAAAACAGTAGAAAAATGGCTCTGCAAAACATCACCGTCCCGCTAAGTCCTTCCGCTAAAAAATATATGATCCGGATGTACGGAAAAACACCCCGTATGACCCGGCATGACCATATCGGAAAGAAGTTCTTCGAGCTGATCGAGCGGAAGAGCTGGGACGGTCGTTACATTTATCGTTTTGACGAATCGAAGTCGCTTAAGTTCTTCGCGGATCTCCGTATCGACCGGCGACATCCGCCTCACTTCGGGCACAAATCGGCAGCGGAATTCTCCGCGCATATCGAAAACCATGTGGCGGATATAGCGAATTGGTTTATCTATGGAAACCTGCACCACACGAACAGCATAAAAGAGGCAATCTTATTGTTTATGGACAAGTTTAATTTCGAAGAATCGGAACTGCCGTATGAAACCATAAAAAAACGGTTTTATCGCTGGGAAAAGAGCATGGGATACGGAAAAAAATTTGCATAAATTTTCAGAAAAAAACGTCCTTTTCGGTAGTGGTTTTGTCCCTCTTATTGACTTGGAATAACACAATAAAAATAGCCGTTTCAAGCCTTTAAAGGCTGTTTTTATCGTAAACATTATATATGTATAGGCATAACGCTGTATACTGTCCCTCGGCGTTAAAATAGTACGCAAAAAATGGAATATAATATAAGCGGAATCGAAGCCGTGTTTTTGGCCTTGGCATCCGATCTGGCGGCTGAAATAAACGACCGGAAGCCGGTTGTTACGGAGTTGGTCGAGTTTCGGCAAGGGACCAAATTCCTTATGGCCGACGCCATTCCCGGAACGATAAAGTTTACGGAAAAACCGAAATCGTCAGGCAAGGGCGTTTTGTACCAGCCACGGCTGAGCTTTACGCTTAACCGAAACGACAGCGACAGCGAGGCGTTCCTCTCCAGATATTTTAAGAAAAATATTTTGGTCTTGCTGATAGACAATAACGGGCACGCTTGGATCGCAGGGGACCAGAACAACGGGCTGGAGCTTAGCTATGTTTCCGACTTCGGGCAAGCGTCCGGAAAGCGGAACCAAGTCCGCGTAACGGTAAAGGCCGATACGCGAAACAAGACCAGAAGATACACTGGGCAGGATATCCGCACACTTTTATAGTCCTTCCCGACCATTTTTTCAGCTCTTACATTGCTTCCGAAATAATTCGAACCCCTAACAGGAAGCGATGTGATACAAAATTTTCAGCTTCTCTCATCCATTTTCCGCCAACCTTGGGCGATCTCTCCAGAGTTCGCCCAGTCCTATTTCCCTCTTATCTCTCGCCTTGCCGAAGGCGCCGATATGGGCGGGGATATGGATTTGGACATGGACAGGAAAACGGAACATGAGAAAGAGATTATCGCCAGCCAAAACCTGCCGATGGCCGGATCTGGCGGGGAAAGCGAGGAATTCGATTGGTGGCTTCGGGGATACAACCCCAAGACCGGAAGGGTACAGACGAAAGTAAACCGTTTCTCTGACTTGCCGGACGGATCGGTAGCCATTATCCGTAATGTCGGAGCCATGATGAAGGCCGACCAATGGTGCGGACCGATGGGATCGGAGACCAAAGAGCGAATCCTTATGTCGGCTGTAGGTTCCGACAATATCGTCGGGATCGTGTGGGAATGCGATTCGGGCGGCGGTATGGTGGCCGGTACGGAAAGCCTCGCCGGTACGCTGGAATACGCCGACAAAATCAAGCCCACGATTACGTTCGTAAACGGAATGACTTGCTCGGCCTGTTACTGGACAGCCTCCAAAACCCGACATATCATGATGGGTGGCAAGACTTCGGAGGTCGGAAGCATCGGCACTATGATTAGCTGGTGGGACATGCAAGGCTATTACGAAGAGCAGGGCTACAAACTCCACACGATACGGGCATCCAAATCCACGGACAAAAACGAGGACTTTTACCAAGCCCAAAAAGGGAATTACGAGCCGATCATAAAGGAGACGCTGGACCCGATAAACGAGGAGTTTCACGCGTCCGTGAAAGCTTCCCGGCCGGGGATAGACAAGGATTGCTTTTCGGGGAAAGTCTATTTCACGGCCAAAGCGCTGGAAAACGGACTTGCGGACAGCGAAGGTACTCTTCAGGACGCCATCGATTTTGTACTGGCCGAAGCGGAAAACAAGACAGGATCAAACAGTAGTAACGATAACGAAACAGAGATGTCAACAGAAAAAAAATCTCTAAAGCAGTCCGTCGCTGACGCCGTAGCAAGCGCTTTGGGCGCTGACGACATGGCGTCGAAAGTAACGGCGCTCGAAGGGGAAAGAGACTCCGCACAAGCGTCGCTTGCGACGGCGGAAAAGGAAAGGGACGACGCCCAAACCGCCAAAACAAAAGCGGAAGGCGATCTGGCCACGGCGAAAACCCGTATTTCGGAACTCGAAGCCGAGGTGACAAGGCTCGGAGGACTTACGAACACGAACAAAGACCGTGTTCAGAATAAAAATACCGAGACCGAAAACGAGGAGGATCAGAGCGGGATTAACGCGCAGATCAAAGCCATGCGACAAGAGCAAGGGATCGAAGACTAAACATTAACCGTCTAATTGCACAGAAGTGGAAGAACTACAATTGACAACAAACGACATCGAAAAGATCAGGGGCTATTTTGGTAAGCACTACAAGACTCTTTTCGGGAATAAGTTGCTGATGATGATCAGCTTCTTTTCGAACCCCTATTATCTGGTGATCAACAATCTCCGCAAGCCTCAAAACCTCATAAAGATGGTTCCGGGCCGAGGTATGAGACCGTTGGACCTGAACGTTGAAAAAGCGATTTCGGGAAGGGAATGGTCAGGCAGGGAGATAGCGCCAAAAAAGGGAATGAAAATAATCGAGGTGAAGCCGGAAGAGTTGCTTGATACTTTCCAGTCGGAAATGTTAAGTGCGGACTCTAAACGGGAGCCTTTTGAGGCTTGGTGCTGGGCCGAAGAGTTTGCCGTGATAGGTGACGAAATCGAATCGGGCGCTTACAATTCGAAGGACCGGTCCAAAGCCGAAATATACGATTCAACCAAATCGTACGAGGCAGGCGAATTCGTTAAGTTCGGACCCGACAGGCTGATCTTTGAAGCTTTGTCGAACACTAGCGCCGGGGAATCTCCGGAATCCGCTTCGGCTAAATGGGAGGACGTGACACTTTCCTCTATCTGTGACGGGTGGGGAACCATATTCAAGGATCTTATCGCTTCCGGAGAGGTGGTTCCTGTAGTTACGGGCGAAATCGACGCAACGAACGCGAAAGAAAGCATCCAGAAGGTGTATAACGCTATGCCTACGAAGATGAAAAGCAAAGTAAAGAACGGCCGGATTGAGGTTTCTTATAGCGTGTTCGAATTTTACCTGCAACAACGCAACAACGAGCACAAAGAGAAATTCGGCGCCGAAGCTCCGGAACTGGACCACTACTACGTCCCAACGTCTAATCGCAAATGGGAAATCGTTCCGGTACTCCATAACGGGGACTCGCAACGTATTGTAGCCACATTGCCGAAAAACCTTGTCGTGGGCACGGACAAAGTGACTGATTACGGCAAAAAGTCAAAAGTCTTGGAGACCCTGCACGGGTACAAGGGAAAAGTAACGGCGACACTAGCCTTTCAGGTTCAGGATCCGTCCGTGTTGTTCATCAACGATCGTCCGTAAGCTCGGCCGGATGCCGTAGGCTAGGGTTAAGATCCGCAATTGTAGGATAAATAATCGTACTATGTCTGAGACTAAAGAAAATACAAAAGAACTTACTCCCGAAGAGATGAAAGCGAAAATCATCCAGCTGGAGAAGGAGAAGGGCAACGCTTTGAAAACGGTCGAAAATCTCACGAAGGCGGCCGAAGAAAGCGTAAAAGATGAGGCGGGAAAGTACCCTGTCTTTACTTTCGCTAAGAAAAAATACGAGCTGGTAATCCCGAAAGCCAAGCATACTTTCAAGGGCAAGGCCATTATCGTAGACAAGGCTTCGCTGACAAGCGAAAAAGGTCTTTTGGGCGATCTTATTTCAATCGGATACGCAGGACTCAAGGAGGTTAAGTAATGGGATACGCGTATAAAGCAATTGACCGCAACCGGGGCGTTGAGAACGCTCCGGGCGGTGAGCAGGCCGTCTTTGTGGCGAGCGTCGATGATTTCGAGGAGATCAAGAAAACGAAGACGACAACGGAGCCGGGCGATTCCTGCACCATCGACGGGGACCACACTTTCAAAACCGGAAAGGGGTTCGCCAAAATCTATATGTCCGATGAAGTCATGCAGGCTCTAATGGAATCGATTTCCGAGGCGGGGTCTAAGCAGTACAACATCAAAGCGATGGGGTATCTTCCGGGCTTGAATCCCGTCAATTCGGAATTTGCCACAGCGATCCAAAACGACGACGTGATCCTCCTTGTTCCGTTACGCAATGGACATGTTCTCCAGTTGGGTTATATGGGCACTGTTGTCGCTTCGGGCGCCAAATGCGCGTCTTCCGGCGATTCCGGAATAGCTTCCGGGGGCAAAGCCGGACATTCGTTCGAATTCTCCAGCTATCAGCGTCCGCTGTATTATGAAGGAGCGATCACGGAAGTCCCGACAGCCTAAGTACCGGTGCCTGATCAGCCAGACGACGGTCACGACCCGAAAGCCATTTCGAAGACGCTTACACCTCCATGATCTTACGGACAGGGAGATCGGGCAAGGGCTTAAGACCGGGGAGCTGATTGGGCTGTTCGAAGAGATACCGGCCGAGGATGAGGATACGCAACAGGAACAATAAAAAAACAGAAAGACCGACGGGGTTTCCCGCCGGTCTTTTTTTGTCCTCCCCAAAGCGATTCCGGCCAGCTACATTCGGATATGCTTACGATCGGGGACTTCTATAACGACAACATATTCGACTATGAAAAAGCGCTTGAATATCTCGAAAAACACTCCGGGAACGAAACGCTTGTCGCCACGGCCAGACGGCTGGCGGGAACTCGTGTCGGGGATACCTTCACCGAAAATGCCGTTAGCGAAATCTTGGGAAGGCGGGAGCCTACCGGAGAAGAAGAGCGAGAGACGGAAAATCCGGTAAAAACTCCCGCCCAGGAGGAAGGTGAAAAGCGAGGCAACGGACTGCCGTCCGGCTTCGAGCTGGAGGTTTTCGAAGAGCTGAAGCGGGATTTGTCCGTAGCGGTATCCGAGGCCTCGCGACTCCACGCATCGCTTTTCGAAGCGGGATCGGACGACGAAAGAAAAGAGATAGCGGGGAATATCCTCAAGATAACGCGCGATGACCTGCCGAAGTTCCGGGAACGGATAGACCACTACCGCAACACCGCCGAAAAGCTTCCGCATCCATGCGTAATTGTCCGGGCGCCTTCGCGGGACTTCGGGAAAGTGGAATTGCTGGAGCTGATAAAAATAAAAGGGAACCTGACTTCATACATTTCCAGAAATACGGACAAGGAAAAGCGGGCGCAATGGCGGGCCGATTTGGAGGCGATAGAGAACGAAATAAAAAGATTCAAAAGGATATGAAAGCGATCACATACACCAAACCTTTTCTTTTTTTCTGGACCCGAACGGTCCGTGTTCCGGTGCCGGACAGCTTCGGGGAACTGTCGGCGGACCAGCTCCGGATTATCCTCAACATTCTGCACAACGGGACATCCAAGAGGCAAATCCAGCTTTGCGTTTTGGCGGTTTTGCTCCGCAAAAAGTCGCTTTTCGCCATTACGCCTTTTACCGAGTCGCTTTCCGCGAAATGCATGCTCGGGGGGAAAGTGAAACGACAGATAGAGCATCTGACGGACTGGATAATAAAATCGAAATGGGAGCTTGAAAGAAACCCTTATCCGCAGTTGGCCGGGCTGTACGCCAGTGATCTGGAGCGGGTTTCCGCTTCGGAGTTTATGGAAATCATGGGGCATTTCCAAGCCTATCACGCAAAGCGGGAAGAGGCGGATTTAAACAAGCTTCTGGGAAGCTTGTACAGGACCGAAGGAACGGATTTCGATCAGGAAAAGGTATCGGAATACGCCGACAGGTTTTCGCGCGTATCGATGGATTACAAACGTCTTGTGGTCATTTGGCTGGAAACGGAAATGGACTGCTGGGCCAAAACCTTTCCGAGCGTCTTCGGGGGAGGATCAAAAGGCAAATCGAAATTCGGTTGGTTCGACACGATAAAGTCGATCAGCGCCGACGATTTCGGCACCATCGAGCAGAAAGAAAATACGCCGATGTCCAAACTGCTTATGAGCTTGGAAATCGATATGGCCAACGCAAAAAAAGCGAAAGCAAATGTTTAGCCACAGCGACTATATCAGTCTGTTTGAGGGCATCGCCGAAAAGCATGTCGATATCCGGCACAAGGACGGCGGGGAAGCTTTCGCCGTTATCCAGATCGAGCCGAACAGCCTTTTCGACTCTATCGACTTAAGTGACTACAAGAACGCCAAGAAACGGATCAAGGCGCCATTTATGATCCTTCAGGCAGAGGACTCGGAGTATGACAAGAAGTTCGACCAAAAACGCTCGTACGTAAACGGCGCTTTTATAATCGCCGACAAGGTGAACGACCGTAGCGACAAGACGGAGATCAGGGAACGGACCAAGCGGATCGGGGAGGAGATAATCGGATATCTCGGGGAAAAGATAAACCACGGACGCCTTTACGGAGCCGATGTCCGTTTCTTGGAACCGAAAGCAAAGTCGGAATTCGTCGGGCCTTTCGACGGGTTTCTGGGCGCCCGTTTTTTGGTTACGTTCGAGCTTCTCGCTAACCGCAATTTGGAGTACAAACCAGAACGTTTCGGGGAATGAGAGTCAAAGCGAGAGTAATCATATCGTTCACGGGACCGATCCAAACGAATGACGCCTACGATATCGCGTACGGGTCGAACCATTTCGAAATCTCGGAATTGGGAGCCACTTTCGATACCCGCACGGCGGCGAAGGTTGTACGAAATGCGATCGTTAGCGAAGCGCCGTCGGCTTTTCTTCAGGATTACACTGTCTATGACGACGGTAGCGATGTCGTGATCGAGGCGAAAAATTACGGCGTACAGTATCAACTTTACGTTCTGTACAATCCTGATCAGGACGCCGAGGTAATGACCCGGCTCCCGATTGACAACACGGTCCAAATCACGGACGAGACGGTCACGAACGTGAAAGTGAAGGGAGAGGCTACCGGAGCCATTTCCATAACGCTAAGCTGGGCCACAAGCCCGACATTCAAATGGTGGAAAGTAAACGACACCAATTTTAGCGCAGTAACGAAAAACGTCACCGGTCTGACGGCGGGAACTTACGGGGTAAAGGTTACTGACGGTCCATCTTCCGTTACGAAGCTCTATACGGTAACGGAACCCGAAAGGAAGCTCGGGATTAACGTAAACGCCCACAACGCCAAAATACACGGAGCCTCGGACGGGAGTATCACCATAGCCGGAACGGGCGGAATCCCGCCGTATGACTATTCGTGGGATACGAATCTGGGCAACCCGACACACGACAACGTGACGCGTTACAATCTTCCCGCGGGCGTTTATACCGCCACGGTTACGGACGCCGGGGGAGGGTCGGTTTCGAAAAAGATTATCCTCGAACAGCCGGATCCGCTGTTGATCACTTATCAACGGCTTGGCCGTAACGTAACCGTTTTTCCGGCCGGGGGCGTATCGCCTTACCGGATCACATGGCCGGACGGATCAACGCGGGAAAGCCGGGAAAACTTGCCTCCGGGCGAGTATACGGTAAACGTGGAAGACAAGAACGGGGCGACGGCCAGCACGTCCTTTACGATCGACTCGATCGACCGTTTTTACTTCGCCGAAAACCCGGTATCGCTGGAGCTTTCGGCGGACAATCCAGACACGAAGCAGAACCTCCGGTTTGTGGCCGAGGTGAAGGTCGAAAAGGAATATATGTCGGACAATTTCGAAAGCGTACTTTCCCGACCTCTGGAGCAACCAGCGAACAAGCACGGGGAAACGGCTTTCGACTTCTCGGCGTTGCTTACTACGGTGGTAGGAACTCACGTTCCCGCATTCGGGCAGGTGGATATAGAGAGGGCGGACAGCCTTTTCCGCCGGTTCCAGCTTAGTTATTCGGAAAAGCACGGCACGCCACCGGTGGCCGGGCAGTTCGTGGCGCGGGAAATAAACTACATCCTCGCCGGCGGACTGGAGACCGAAGAGCAGTCGAGCCTGTTTTTCAAAGATTACTTGTCTGGCCAGCCTTTTCTGGATTGGGAACCTAGCCGGAAGCGCCTCTTCCGTAACCAGCATGACTACCTCTATTTTCTCAACAATCGGGACGATACGGAAAAACTGGTCGTTATGGCCAAATTCGTCATGAAGGACGAGAGCGTAGTCGAAAAGATTATACACGAGTTCGAGGGCACGCTAAACCGCTACGAGGTGTATTGCGTGCCGGTGGGTTACGGACAGATCCGGGCGGTGAAGGTGGCGAACCTCTCCGGGGAGATAGACCGGTACGAGATATGGGTGCAGGATCAGGCTGGCGTCCATGTCTCGCAGAAGCGGACCTTCTACATTTTGGACGATGACGAGAACGCCAGATTTTTTCTTTACCGCAATTCCCTTGGCACCGTTTCCAGCATTCATCTTACGGGGGCGGGACAACTGACATACAAGACCAAACAGCGCACAAACGGCACGGACCAGCTCAGGACCGGACAACGCACCCATAGCCGGTATACGGGCTATATGGTGAATAACGACCACGCCAAAGCCTTGCAGGACTTTCTGCTTAGCCGGAACGTCTGGCTTCAGGAACGAACGAAATACGTTCCCGTAGAGGTTTCGACAGGAAGCAAGAAGCTCGTCGACGAGTCCAAAAATTTGCAGTCGGTACAGATAAAATATACGGAAGCGGAGAGCGCCCTTTACACACCGTATTTCGGTAAAAAAATCGATAGCGAGGCGGAGGGAATCGGCGCAATGATTATCGAAAAAGACTTTAACGTGTACTAATGAGCGTACAGAAACGGTTGACACTAAAACAAAGATTCGAAACTGGGGATCAGCCTACGGAAAAGGATTTTTCCGACTTGCTGGACTCTGTGTTTTTGAAAGACGACGACCAAATTTCGTCGTTTTCCCCGGAGCAAGAAGCCCGGCTGAAGGAGTTTATCTATCAAAACGCCACAGCATCGCTAAGCTTAAACAAGACATCTTTTGAGTTCGGAACTGAAGCCCAAACAGTCATAACGCTGACGTGGGCAACAAATCCCAAGGACGATAAGATCACCGCCGTAACAGTTACGGACGTAAGCAACCCGGCGCAATCCGGATCAGCGGACGTGGGCATACGGGAAACGACATCTTTTACGCTTCGCGTCAAGCGGACAAAATCGGACGGATCGGCGGTCGGTGACATAATCATAACGAGAACCGCTTACGGTTACGTACCCGTTTTTTACGGAGTAAGTTCGGAAAATACTTATGCGGATATAGATCCGTACGGCGCCGGATTCACTAAGCTAGTACAGGCTTCGCGGAAGATTTCCCAAAAGAGTTTTTCGCCAACGGACCAATACGTCTGGTTTATTTCCACGGACGGGAATCTTTCCGTTTACGACCAAAGCGGGTTTAAACAAGGCGACTTTACGAAAACACAGATCCAACTCACATTACCCGACGGGCAGAAAACGACGGCGTTTACGTATGTCAGTGACGACAAAAAAACATTAAGCAACTTCGGATACAAACTAGCGTAATATGGGGACTTTCGGACCGGGAATAGATATGGCTTCCGGCTTCAGCATGAAAGTGGCGAAGCCGGTTGATCAGGATCGGGACCAAGTGGCCACGTTCGACGACTTGCTCACCTTGCCGAAGTGTTTCCTCGGAATCGAGGTGAAGGTAGCCGACCAAGAATTTAAAAAATACGTCTGGTTCCAAGGCGAACAGAACAACCCCGACAACTGGAAAGTGGCCAGCGGAGGCGGGGCCGAGGATTTCCATATCCCGTTCCAGTTTGTCGCAACCAACATGGACGGGGAATATCTGGCGGAGTTCGATTTTTCCGTTACCGGAAGCTCTTTTTCCGAAAAGGTTACGGAAGTAAGGGTGTATATAAACGACGTGAAGGTAACGGCGTTTCCCGCTCCCGTCACCGCCGGGCAGGTGGTGCGGGTTGGAATGTCTTCTTTGGCGCAGGACAAAATCAATTTGGTAAACCTTAAATGCAAGCGGTCATGACACTCGAAGAAATACAGGATTATATAGCCGAACACCCGGCGGACCGGGTGGAGAAATGCCCGGTAAGCGGGCGTTGGGAGCGCCGGGAATGGGATCTGGAAGACGGACGGAAAATCGTAGAGGAAAACACGTACGATTATCCGCCGGAGCACGAGGACGCTTATTTGGGCAAGAAAACAAACTACACCGTGTCATGAGAAAGTGGACCAAAAAAATAACGGATTACGGCACGTCCGGCTATTACGTGTCGGCAAGATACGGGCGGGATTTGCCGGAAGATCCCACTTACCATCCGACGGACAATCCCGACCCAGTGGCTTACGGCGGACCGGCGAATCCGCTGAAGAGCTTCGAGAAGTTTTACCAATCGTCTACCAGCCATAGCGTATGCGTACTGGACTCGGCCCGAATCGAGCTTTCTTCCGACTACAACCACCGCACAATTGTCGGTGACGGCTATGTGATCGTAAAGACAAGCGAATATATCTTGGCGTCGAAATTCCATAATATTTTAGCCATAAATTGCAGGTCCAGCCACGGCAACACCGGTAACTATTTCTACGGTTGTTTTTGCATTAACGTAAACTCGAAAGGCATTTATGATTCCGTTATCATCAAATCGAGTTTAACCAGCACGTCCGGCGCAAACCACCTTATAATGAGAAACGTAACGGCTGTCGAATGTGCCATTTTCGACCGTTCGGCGGATGTGCGGGACTGTATTTTTGTTGACCTGAAAGAATCGTCTTACATGTATTCGGACGTGTACGCGTATGATTACTCGCTATTTGTAAACACGAAGCTAAACCGTAACGGGGAGCTGAAAAGTTTGGCGGAGCTGAAAGCGGGCGGAGAGTGGCTAAAATCGTTTGATATGGATGATATTGGAGCGACAACCGTTTCCGATATCTTTAACAACCCGATAGACGTTACGGAATCAAATTTTATGTTCGCGGACTTTTCGCTTCTCCCAAACGTGTCCGACAAAGTTAAGTTCGGTGGCGAAAAGGGCGGTTATCTGGGCGCCCACTACATTGCGTTTCGCCTCACCGCCGCGACTCTGTGGAACAACCACAAAGCCTCGGCCACCAATCTGGCGCTGGAATCCGGCTTTTTCGTGACGCTGGACAACAGCCAAGACGGGGATTACGAATCCACGGCGATCACATTGCCCACCCCGATGGACATAGACGTTATCGATTTCGCTTCCGAAACCGCTTACCACGCCGAAGGATGGGCCAACGCCCGGATGGACGACACGCCGTACGAGACCGCCGACCCGGCGACAGAACAGCGGAGCGCTTTCGTGTTCAGGGCCGACTTCTTCACCGACGGCGCTTGGACGGGCTGGAAAAAGATGGAGCCGGGCGTCGGTTTGGTGGACTCAAACGGCAACGGGAATATGGATACCGGCTATGACCCGGCCACCGCCCAGATAGTCCGGAACGTTACGCAAATCAAAATCGGTTTCACTTTGCGCAAGGAGGTAACGGCGTGAGTTCGGCGAAAGTAGAGGCGGTAAGCGTACGGGCCGAGCCGAAAACCTCGGAACGGTTCCGGAACACGCGGATCGGGGCGGTGTCCATACGGGGCACGTCCGTTCCGGATCTGGACGTGGTCCGGAACAAACCTTACTTTTTGGCGCTCGGCCTGCGCCAGCACCGACCCGAACCGGAAGTGAAGGTGGGCGCTCCGGTGTTCGGGGAGCCGGAGGATTGGGGCATGGCCGATTTCCTTAATGTCCCGGAGAACCCGAGAGCGATAGGCGACAACATCGGGGACGCCTCTTTGGAAGAAAACCCGAAAATAAGTTACGCCTTTACCGTTTCCCCCGTAAACGGAAAACTTCCGGAGGTTAACGGAAAAACGGTTTTGACACGGTACCCGGAGGGCGTCTACTTTACCGGAGATTATCTGGTATACCGAATAACCCTGCAACACAGGTACATCGACTTGAATACAGCGGAAATAGATGTCGATTACGACGGCGACGGAGGCGAATTGGGCTTCCAACTTTCCGATCTCAGGTATCTGGAAGAGTACGGGAAAATGTTCGGCGTTTTCGGTTACGAGTTCGAACACCCGCCGGCCGTCTTCCGGGAGATGTACGAGGACAGCTTTACCGACGAACAGCGAACCGTCCTGAACAACTTTATGAAGAACATTCCGGGGTTCGGCGACAGGACATATCCGGAGATCTACGAGCTTATAAAGCCCGAAAAAAAGACTTACGATCCCCTCACCAATACGCAAAGCCTTATCCGCGACCTGTTCAGATCGAGGCTGGAACCGCTCCGAAAAATCGGCAAAGAACCCCTTTACCGGGAAGCTTTTTCCGACCCGGAACCGTTCCCCCCGATCACCAAGTTCTCAAGCCTGAATTTCTACATCGGGGATTCCCGGTCAGGCCTGATAAGGCGTTTGCGGATGGGACCGCATTATCTTTTCCGGGAGCCGTTTTAGAACAGCCGTCCTTTCCCCGCCCCTTCCCCGTTTTTTAATTGCCCCCTCAATATTCGATATGATAAACCGATTCTCCATAACTCTGCAAAACCCGGCCTTCGCACGAAACAGCCTTCCCGGCTTGCTCACTATGCCAGTGAAGCTGGCCAACGACGCCGAAGCTAAACGCCTTTTCGAGCACCCGCAGATCAGCGCCAATACGGGGGCGGTTTCCGAGGTACCTTGGTCGCTTGAGGTCGGGGGGCTGGTTTGGCGGGTGGGTAAGCTGAAGCTTCTTTCGGGTAACGAAAAAGAGCTTAGCGTCCAGTTTGTCAGCGAGGCGGGGGCGGTGAAAAAATTACTGGAGGGGACTTCGCTCCGGGATTTGGATTTGGGCGAACCGGCTTTTTCGGACGCTTGCGTTTCGGGCGATCTGGTATATGTGGCGCCGGAGTACGGCAATCCGAAAGCTTACGGCGACGACAAGGAGAATAATCCGGATTACGCGGGCACGGTGAACAAGTACGAAAACGGGGCTTACCTCCGCACCTCGGCGACATGCCAGACGCCTTGGGTTCGGCTTCAGCCTGTGCTGGAGCAGATCGCCGGGCTGATCGGGTACAGGTTGACGGGGAGCTTCGTCGATGATCCGCTATTCCCGAAACTGGCGATCTACTCGAACGTAAGTTTGGACGGCGAAGCTGATTTCGAACCGGCGAAGCTGTTACCGGACGTGAAGCTTTCGAAATTCCTTATCGAGCTGAAGAAGCTCTTCGGGATCCATTACCATTTCGACACTACCGCCGGGACTCTGGAGCTTATGGGCTGGAAAGAGATCTTGCGGGCGGATTTCGAGGACTGGAGCGACAAGGTTGTCAAGCGGAGCAAGTTCGGGGCGTACGATTACGCCGGGGTCCGATTTCACCAAGTGTTCGACAGTTCCGATGATATGTACGGGCGGGCCGTCTCGGACTTCCGCACGCTGGAGGTGGACGGCGGGGCCGAGCCGTACGATACCCGATTCAGCACACTGGCCGAGGTGGACGGACGGATAACCGTGTCGCAGGAAGTTTACAGCGTCCCCAAGGAGCAGGAAAACCGTACGGACAGTTTGCGCTTGGCGGTGTACGGGGGCTTGGCAAACGGCAAGCCCACGGCGAGCACGGAGGCGCTTCGCTGGAGAGGAACGGCCGGACTGGCGAATACCCGCTTCGCCGAATGGCTGGAGTTTCGGAGACAGAGCCGTACGGAGGTTTTCGAGATGTCGCTTACGGTAGCGGACCTCTTTAACTGGAGGCCGGATAAGCGGGTGATGATCAACCATAATATTTATGTTCTGGAAAAGATCCGGAGCAAGATAGAGCCGGGGCTAACCAAATTCCCGGCCACGGTAACGGCCAGAAAGGCGAACGTATAGCGTTCGCCTTTTTTTTGTCCTTCGACATTTTTTCCGGCTTGTCGAGATTCGGAACATGGAACAATCCGAAGCGCAAAAATGGGCGGAAGAGACGATAAGACTTTTTGTCGAGGAAATCCGGAAACGAAAGATCCGGGATACCGGCGAACTGGAGGCCAGCTTCAAGGCCGTGATCACCATGCGGGGCGTCGATCTGCATAGCGCAAAGATCAGCTACGCCATACAGGGGCTTTTCACCAAGCTGGGCGTGGGCAAGGGGCAACGCTTCGACGAGAAGAAGGATAACGCTGTCCTCAACTCCCTCGCCGGACGGAAGACCCGGAAGGGTAAAAACTGGTCTTCGAAAGTCTGGAAAGAACAGATAACCAATCTACTCCAACAACTCTACCACGAGAACCTCAACCGGGCCAAGTCGGAAATCGACGGTTCGGTATCCCCACGTTTCGAAATGAATTTCTGATATGTCACAGAGAGACGACCACTACAAAATAATTCTGGACGGATCACAGCCGTCCAGCACGCTGAAGCAGATGCGCGCGGCGGCTTCGGCGCTGAACAAAGAGCTGAAAGAGCTTCCGAAAAACTCGGCGGAATTCGCCAAGAAAAAGAAGAAGCTCCAAGAGCTTAACAAGGAAATCCGGCAACAGACCAAAGAAATGCGGGGACTGAACAAGGAAACCGTAAAGGGCAACACAGCATTTAAGAAGATGGCCGGAGCGGTAAAACTTTTCGGAATAGCGATAGCGGGCATGTTGCTAATCAAGGCCGGGGAGTATTTCAACGAGGCCGCGCGGAATGCCAGGGTTTTCGAAAAAGCGCTTTCGGGGCTTTCCTCCATAACCGGGGCGAGGGGCAGGGATCTGGAGTTTTACGCCGAACAGGCCGAGCTGATCGGGGCCACGACCACGCTTTCGGCCAAACAGGCGGTGGACGCATTCAAACTTATGGGTTCCGCCAAGCCGGAACTTCTTAAGAACAAGGAGGCGCTGGCGGAAGTGACTATGGAAGCAATCGTATTGGCCGAAGCCGCCGAAATGGAACTCGGTCCGGCTACCGAAGCGCTGGCCGGTACGCTTAACCAATACGGCGAATCCGCCAAAGAGGCGAGCCGGTACACTAACGCTTTGGCGGCGGGATCCAAAGAAGGCGCCGCCAATATTATAGAGGAGACGGAAGCCATTGACGAATTTGGCGTGGCCGCCGATTCTTACAACGTGAAAATCGAGGAGTCGATCGGCCTTGTGCAGACTTTGGCGGAGAAAAAACTCAAAGGGGCTAAGGCGGGCACCGCCTTGCGGAATGTACTTTCGAAAATGGCCAGTGTCGAGGCGCTTCCGCCGAAGGCTTTGGAACAGCTGGAAAAATACGGGGTCAATCTGGACATCGTGAAAGACAAAACGCTTCCGTTTAACGTACGTCTTCGGGAAATGGCCAAAATACAGAATGACGCCACCGCCTTGACAAAGGTTTTCGGACAAGAGAACAAGATCGCCGGTGAAATTATCCTTGGTAATGTCGATAAGGTCGAGCGATACACCAAAGCCGTGACGGGCACCACCACGGCGTACGAGCAACAGGCCATAAACACCGATAACTACGACGCCGACCTGAAGGCCCGCGATTCGATGTACGAAAGCCTGTCGATCACGATCGGCAAGAAACTGCTTCCGAGCATGCGGAGCTACACCAAATGGCAAACCAAGGCGCTGAAGTTTGTAAAAGATATGGTGGACGGCCATAAGGTGGCGGAGGAAAGCTACGAAAAGCAAAAAAAGAAGGTGGAAGGACTGGAGGGATCGCTTACCCCACTTATAAGCCGGTACAAGGAACTGAAAAACAAATCCAAGCTTAGCGCCGAGGAACAGGAAGAGCTTAGGAAGGTGATCGAAAAGATCGGGGGAATCGTGCCGACCGCCATTACCAAGTTTGACGATTACGGAAAGGCGATCGGTATTTCCACCGAAAAGGCCGAGGAGTTCGTGGTGGCGGAAAGGCGCATGATGGAACTGAAGCATAAGCAGGCCATCGACGAGAAAATAAAGAATATGGAGAAGTACGAGCGGGCTATCCAGAAAGCTTCCGGCGCCCTTGAGGTCCGTGACGAGGACGGGGATTTCGCAAGGAAAGTACAACGCTCGGCTTCAAAAAATTCTCTCAGGATCAAGCTTGAGTTTGAGAAGCTGGAGCCGGAGGAGGTGGCTAAGCTTCAGGCCGATCTGGCTACCGCCCAAGGACAGCTTAACGATAACCTTAACCTTCGTTTGGAGCTGGCGGGGATGAAGCCTATCGTTGAGTCCGATTTTCCGGCGGTGATCAAAGCCGCGGCCGATATGAACAAACGTGTTTCGGAGCTTAGTCTTGACGAAATCGCTAAGCTTCAGGCGGGTTTCGCGAGCGTCACGAAGCAGACCGAAGAGGAGGGCACGGCCACCGTAAAGGCCGTAACGGAAATGACCATCGAGGAGCTTCATAAGCTGGACAACGAGGAAGCCAAAGCCGAGCTGAAACGCCGTGACCGGGCCGAGGAATCCCGCCTTGCGAGGGTAGAGGAAGAGAAAAAGGCGCAGGAGGAAATAGCGAAGCTTAAGGAGGATTTCCAAAAGCGGGATCTGGAAGCGAAGCGGGGATTCGAAGATCTTAAAATCGAGGCGATGGAAGAGGGGCTTGAGAAAGAGCTTGCGAAGATGAACACGGACTTTGACCGAAAGCTGGAGAAGCTGGCCGAAGAGGAGGACCGGATAAAGGAAATGAAGGGAATGAAGAAGCAGGAACGGGACGAGTTCCTTGACCAATTGCAAGAAGAACGGGATTTGCTGGAGGCGGAACGCAAGGCGGAAAAGGAAGAGCTGGAGGCCGAGGCCAAGGAGCTGGAGCGCGAAAAGAAAATGGAGGAAATGGACGAGGACTACGAGTTGGAGAGCGAAAAGCTGGAGGGGCATTTTATCCGGACATTGGCCACGGAAGAGGAACGGGAGCGGGCGCTTTTGGCTCTTCGGAAAAAATATCTGGAGGAAAAACTCAAGGCGCTGGAAAGCGCCAACCTCGGCGAAACGGTAATGGCCCAAAAGCTCCGCAACGAGCTGGAGAAGATCGACGCCAAAGAACTGGCGTCAAAGAAAAAATATTCGAAGTTTCAGGAGAAGCTGAAAAGCGAGGAAATGACCTTCACCCGTGACGCGCTTAACCAGACCGTCGGGATGCTGGAAGAGGGGACGGCCGCGCGGAAAGTGGCGGGCACGGCCATAAAGGCGATCCAAGCCGCGGAGATAACGGCGGCGGGAGTGCAAGAGGTGGCGTCGATCTGGAAAGGCGCGGCCTCGCTCGGCCCTATTCCCGGTCCGATCGTGGGCGCGGCGCAGTCGGCGCTGGCTATCGGGCGTACGCTGGTGGCGCTGAACAAGGTCCGGTCTATCCAGTACGCCGGCGGTGGCATGACCCGGCTGGCCGGCAATATGCTGGAGCTTACGCCGGACAGCGAGGGGCGATACCGTTACGAGGGCAACCCGCTCCGTGACGTGGGGACTTTCGCCGGGGGAGGCCCGATCGGGACGCCGAGTATTGGGGTGATAGGGGAGAAAGGGCCGGAATGGGTGGCGCCCGCTTGGCAACTTCGGGATCCGCTTTACGCTCCGCATATCGCTTTCTTGGAACACGGGCGGAAGGCTAAGGCTTTCGAGGAAGGCGGAACCACGGCCACGGCGGAAATTCCCGAAACGGCGGAGCTTGCGGACAGCCCCGACCAGACGGCGACAATGGTTGACCTGCTTCGTGAGGTAAGCGACAAGCTGGACAGAATCCCCACCGAACTGAAAGCGTATGTGGTGGCGGAGGATGTCCGGGACGGGCTGGACGAACTGGACGAGGCGGTAAGGAACAGTTTGGTGGAGTGATTTCCATTTCGTTTCGCAAAAGAAAAGTTAGCTTATTAGCTAACTTTTCTTTTGCGTTACTTGTTAGTTAATAAACTAACTGCTATATTTGAGACATAATCAATCACCTAACCGACTTCGATATGAAAACGCACTTTGTAGTAAGGGATACCGACTATCCTGAAGAAGACCTGAAGAGAGATTTCTCAAGCCCTATGGGCGGATTTTTCCGGATGGATTTTTTTGATGTTTTCGAGTCGATGGAAGCTTTCGAGGCTAGAAAAGAAGAACTTCTCGACGAAGGTTGGGACGCTCAAGTTTTAAACGATATGGACGTTCGCTTTCACCCAGCTTATGACGGGTATGTCGAAGTACATTACGAAGGGCTGGGCGCTTGGCTTCTTGAATCGGAGAATTTAGCTGACGCTAAAGAAGAAGCTGAAAATTACAGCAAACACCACTTAGGTCTTACCGATGATGCGGGAGACGGCCATTTCTACGCAAAAGACGTTGTTTCTTATCACGAAGTGAGATCGGGAAGGTATGTATTCGAAATTAAGACCACATAACCATAATGACTATGATAGAAAAAATAAGAAAGGTGATCGGGGACAGGAGAACCGAGAAAGACATGACGTATCAGGAGCTGGCGGATGCCGTTGGTGAAAAAAAAACGGACGCTTGGAACCTCATAAACGGCAAACGGAACCCTACTTTTTCGACTCTGGAAAAGTATCTTGTCGAACTGGATCTCGATATGCAGATTACAGCGAAAAAGCCAAAAGGCAAGAAGGCGTAATTTTCATATTTGTTAGGTTTTTATCTAACTTTTTTACTCTGAATGCTTGTTAGTTTAAAGGCTAACCAATATATTAGAGTCATAATAATTCAACGGCGAGCCAGATGCCACTAACAAGACCCCAAGGCAGGGGCATAACAAAATGCAATTTAATTTAACAGGTCTCGATCTCAACTCAAGCAACGCTGAAATCATGCACGCTCTCGTTCCGATTCTGGAAAAAAATCCAAATGTAGTTTGCGCGGAAAGTGACGGAGACGAACTGTCCGTCGCTTATGAAAATGACGATGAGACTTATTATTTTTCGGTTGAGTCGAAACAAGAAAACACACTAAGCGGTGGAATTACCGTGACCATTTCTTGCTAAAAAAGTAAACCGCTCCCTTGGCACGGGGAGCGGTCCTTGAATAACTTTTCACGGCGCCGTACGGGGCGCCAAAACTTTTACAAAGATGACAAAGATTATTTCGATTATCAACCACAAAGGCGGAGTAGGCAAAACAACGATCACCGCAAACCTCGGATCGGCTTTGGCGCGTAAAGGGTATTCCGTGCTGCTTGTCGATTTTGATCCGCAAGCGAATCTTTCCTCTCATTTCGGGATTGAAGAGGAAGAGTCCACTATCGCAGACGCTACGATAACGGGAGAAACCATCTGGGCCGTCGAGGCTGAAAAAGGTTTAAGACTGTTGCCCGGCTCGCTTCGTCTTTCGGACGCCGAGAGTCATTTTGCGGGGAAAATATCGCAGTATACCCGGTTGAAAAAAGTGCTGAAATCGCACGCCAAAGATTACGATTTCGTTTTGGTTGACTGCCCGCCTTCGCTCGGGTTCTTTACGCTTAACGCCCTTACCGCCTCAACCCACATCATCACGCCTTGCGAGGCCTCCAAAATGGCTTCGGACGGGTTGGGATCGATAATCCAATTGGTCGATGACGTAAAGGAAGACATGAACGAAAGGCTTGAAAATCTCGGCGTGGTGATTTCGAACCGGGAAAACCGGGTAGTGGAAAAAGATTTCGAAGCTATGATAAGGGACGAATACGACACTTTCGAATCGGTGATCACCCGACGGAAGCATGTTAAAGAGGCCAGCGCCCGGCAAGTCTCCGTATTCGAATATGCGCCCGAGTGCGTAAGCGTTAACGAATTCAGCGATTTGGCTTCCGAGCTTGCGGGAAAACTGGAAATGAAAAAAACGGAAAGCCATGTCTAAGAAAACCAGCTTTGCCAAACCCCGGAGCGAGAAATCGAAATCCGGGGTAAAGACCGCCACGCGGAGTATCGTTAACAGGGCAAACTTACGCTTGGAAACGATCAAGGAGCTTCCCGAACTCCGGGACTTTATCCGGAAGCATTCGGAAGAGGAATTTGATCAGCTTTTAGCCAATATCTACAGTGAAGGAGTGCGGGATCCGATCGTATACTTTGAGCTGGACGGCGAGCCTGTGCTGCTCGACGGGCACCACCGAAAACGGGCCGTGCTCCAGATCCGGAAAGAGCTGGGCGATAATCCGGACTACAAGCTGGAGAAAATAGAGCTGGAGGGATTGGAAGAGGCCAAGGACTGGATGATCAATAACCAGTTGGGACGCCGAAACCTGACAAAATCGGAGATCAGCTTTTTGCGGGGACTTCAGTATAACCGGGAAAAATCAAAGCGGGAGGACAACCTTAAGCAGGGGGATTCCCCGAAGTATCAAAATGATACTTCGGGAGAATCGGGCGACACAGCCAAAAGACTGGCTAAACAACACGGGGTAGGAGTTGCCACGATAAAAAGGGATTCTCAATTTGCTGAAGGGCTGGAAAAGATCGGGGAAAAGAATCCGGAACTAAAAACCGAAATTCTTTCGGGAAAATCCAATGTGAAAAAAGGTGAGGTTCAGGCTTTCGCCAAAGCCAAGGAAATCCCGACCGAGATCACTCCCGAAACCGTAAAGGCGGTAGCCAAGCCCAAACCAATGGAGGCTCAGGACCACCAAGCCGACAAGGAGGTGATCGACAATAACGGAAAGACTTCGGAGCCTGTAATCCCCGGACAAACCAATATTGACGGTGAGGTGGAAATAAGCGAAGAGTTCGACCGAATCAAGGCAGTAGCCAGAAAGATGAGGAAGAAGCTGGAGAGGATCGAAAACTACCCCGTTGTTGTTCTTGATGACCTTTACGACCTAAATAACGATCTCAAGGAGATGAAAGAAATCATCCTCCCTACTCCTACTCAAAATACACAGCCATAGCATATCGTGAACGAAAAATAAGATATAAAAAAGCCCCTCGACCAAGGGGCTTTTTTAATGCCCGGATTTTCCGTCCTTTCTCATTACACGGTTCCGTGTAATATTCCGACATGAAAACACCGATAACCTATTACGGGGGAAAACAGAAGCTCGCAAAACGTATCGTGGCGATGATCCCCGAACACAACCTCTACGCCGAGCCGTTTTTCGGCGGTGGCGCCGTGTTCTTCGCTAAGCCAAAAGAAATGTCCGCCGTCGAAGTAATCAACGACACCGATACAGATGCGGTGAACTTTTTCAGGCATGTCCAAAATGATTTCGTGGCGCTTGAGCAAACGATCCGCATTTCGCTCCATTCCAGAAAGATGCATTCGGACGCTTTTGTCATGCGAGAATATCCTCACCTATTCACTCCCCTTCAGCGAGCTTGGGCCTTTTGGGTTCTGACTCAGCAAGGATTCGCTGGGAAAATTAGCGGATCTTGGGGGTACGATGTTAAAAAACGGACAACTTCTACGAAGGTAAAAAACCGAAGAGAAAGCTTTACCGAGGATTTAGCGATCCGACTTGTCGACGTACAGGTCGAATGCACGGATGCCCTCCGGATCCTGATGTCGAGGGACAGGCCGGACAGCTTTTTCTATCTGGATCCGCCGTACTTCAATTCGGATTGCGGACACTACAACGAATACAAGAAATCAGATTTCGAAGAGTTGCTGAAGGAGCTGGAGAGATTGCAAGGCAAGTTCTTGCTAAGCTCCTACCCCAGCGATGTCCTTGCCGATTATACGAAGCGAAACGGCTGGCACCAGATCAAAATCGAAATGGCCGTCTCGGTAAACCAGAAGAGCGGGAAGCCGAAAAAGAAAATCGAGGTGTTTACCGCCAATTACCCGATTAAGTGAAACAAAAAAGCCCGGCGCTTCAAGCCGGGCTTTCTCAATCAAATCTGAATAGCCCCGTTTGGGCTGTTCGGGTATCGTGTTTCACCAAACCATTTCGTCAGACTTTGGAGCTTCCTGCTCCGCTTTACCCGCCAGATAATCCACTACGAAATTGTCCATATTGGTCCATCGCTTTTCCTGTTCCGATCCACGCAGAAGGATCACGAAACGGGCGAAATATTTCCAGTCTCCCAGGTCCGCTTTTTGTCCTCGAAGACGTTCGAAGACTTTTTTGTCTTCCGAACTGGCGTGTTCGCTCTGCACATGCGCTTGGAAAGCGATCTTGTCTTCCCGTGTCACTTTCCGTAACCATTCTCTCCGGCTCTTCTCGTAATACTTTCCGAAAGCCTCTCTCGCCTCTTCTAAACGCCCCTCTTCGCTTATCTCCGTTTTTGGTAAGTCAATGTCCCAAGATGGTAATTCGGCCGTTTCTACAGGTGTTTCTGGTTGTTTTACGGGCTTTGGCTCGGGTTTTGGAGTAGGTTTGGGTTGGGTTATCGATTTCGGGGCGGATTTTATGTGGAATATCAGTAAACTAATTTTTCTGCCTGTTTTTTTTTCTTCGACCTGAACTCTTATATCCGACAGTGAATTAATGTCTTTTAGCGCTGGAGCAATTACCCTTCTGCGAAACTGCGCAAAACTTCGTTGTTTCGACTCTGGAACGACTACATGTTTTCGAAGTAACTCAACACTAATCTTTCGCTCTCCTATTCTTTCATACTGCTTACAAAGTTCATAGATCACGAGTGAAAAAGCTGAACTAAAATGAAAGACCCATTTCAATGCGTATGAAGTAAAGTTTGCACGCTGTTTTAGTAACAACTCTTTAACAGCTGGATGAAAATGTATAGCAACCTCTCCGCTTCCTTCCTCCCGATTCACTCTATCGATGAAACTAATCGAATCGAAAGCACTATTCGGATCACTTGGATCTCTTATGTAGTCAATCGATGTCTTCGTCAATTGCATGACGCTTTCCCTAGTCTTTATATACTCTTTCCCTCCAATATGCGCGCCCTCATCGAGTCCCAATACATTTCGAACAGAGACATAATACGGCTTAAAATCATCATCATCGATTTGAATCTGGCTTATAGCTAAAGCCACAGCCCTTTGCTGTATCAGAGAGAAGGGTTCTTTCCGATTTATCAGCTTGTTTGACTTTGTTACTCGGTACTCTCCGAGTTCGGAAATTAGATATTTCATTTCAAAAGAGATGTTAAAGTGCCGAATACCCCGCAATGATGCCAAATTCCCCGCAAACTCCAAGCTATTTACGGGGAATTTGGCACTTTTCAAAACTATTTACGGGGAATTTGGCACCTTTAACGGCATAAAGGTTAGTGTGTTTTAATAACTCATTAATGTTTATCGGGGAATTTGGCACCTTTAACGGGGTTATTTGGCACCTTTAACGGGGAATTTGGCACTTTTAACGTGGGAATTTGGCACTTTATTTCAATGTAAATATCTATGAATTAGCAGGTTACACCCATCTAAAACATTAAAACAAAAATAAAACAAATAAAACAACAATACGCGCATGCGCGCGATGCCTGTTTTTTCTTTTTTCTTTTTTTCAAAACCATCAACCCAGACAGCTAAATAACGAGAGGGAAAATTGACATATATCATGTCAGTAAACAGTGTTACGGAAGAATGCTCTTAAACTGAAAATTCTTTAAAAAGTCTTTTAATTATCTGTAAATGTGCTTTTTACGTTAAATATAGAGTCTTTTTATCTTGCAAAAGTCGAGTGAAATCACTTTATTGTATATATAAAATAATAGGATATTTTGTAGTTCACCCATTTTTGTCATTATATGGAAAATCTAAAAATCTGTGACATAAGGGCTGTTTTAGAGGACAAAGGATACCCTATAAGGGACAAACGCCTGCCCTTTAACTCGAATTTTTTTTCGGGGGATATGACAAACAGAAGACTCTGGAAATTTCTGAAAAGGGAAATTGACCCGAGGGACGTAACTCTTTACGATTTGGATTTTTTCCGCGTGAAGTTCGGGGTTGAACCCGAGCAGGTGGTCGCCGGAATAAAATCCTATATCGGTGTATGAAATAAGGTGAAAAAAAGAGAAGGCCGGGTTTCGACCCCCGACCTTCCGGAAAAGTGCGATTGCACTTGCATATCAGACACAAGCCATAAAGGCTTGAGATTCGGCACCCTGAGCCGGCGGAACTGCAATTCCGTTGGATTCCGGACCGGATACCGAATAGCAAGATAACAATTGTACTTTTCCCGCCTTTATTTTTGCGTGTATTTTCTTACACAAGGCTTTTGGACTTCGAAAAATGCAAATTTCGAAAGAACAAAATTTATGCCTGAAAACGGTCTGTGATCTGGCCGTTTTGAAATCCCAGCTACTAACAGAAATCACTGAAAAAGAGAGCGTTAATCTACCGATGCCTTCGGGGATTGATTTGCTTCGATTTAAGAGGGTTTGCGAACTGCGCAAACAGCTTAATGACGTGATTAAAGAGTTGGACAGGCGAAAAGGGAATTGAAATGTGCTTTCCGATAGCAAAATGAGGCTATTTCGGAGGGATATAACACTGACAAATGTTATCAGCATGCGTGAATATTTGGAAGAAAGGATGTCGGTTCTCGGACTGACTGACGAGGATATTACGCTGGTGTGCGAACGGGAGAGTGGCGGGGTGAATAGCGAACTGACGCCCGCCAAGCTCATTTTTTTCGATTCGGACGAGGAAGGCAATATCCTTATAAATTACTTTCGCCCGAACTTTTACCCGTACCGGTACCGCCCGGAGGGGAACAAGTGGGAGAAGGAATTCCAGCGGATCCGGCTAAAGAACCCGGACGGCAAGGGCAAATACCGCCAGCCGAGGAAAACGGGCGTGTTCCCGTTCTTCCCGAAAAATCTGCTGAAGAAATGGCGGGACGGGGAGACTATCGAAACCCTGTATTTCACCGAAGGCGAACTGAAAGCCTTCAAGGCGGATTTCGAAGGCTTAGACGTAGTAGGCTTCCCGAGTATCCAAGGTCCGTACAAAGTGGACGTGAGGCGTGAGCTTCACGAGGACTTGCAACGCCTTATAGTCGAATGCGGGGTAAAGAGCGTGGTGTTCCTCACCGACGCCGACACGATCAGCCTTAAGTATGAGGCGGACAAGGATCTGAGCAAACGCCCGGCGAGTTTCTTCGCCGCTATCCGAAACTTTTTCGAGAGTCTGGATACCCTGTTGCGGGACAAGCGTGTTGAGCTTGAAGAGGCTTTTTGGGCGCATATAAAAACCAAATATTGCGAGCCTCGGGCGGTGGAGCGTGACGGCGAAGAGCTGATCCTCGACGGGAAAGGCCTCGACGACCTTTTGGTGCTGGAGGGAAAGGACAAGAGCCGGGTGATCGACCAGCTTCGGGAGCTGAAACTTAACGGCGATTATGTCGAGGGCATGAAGCTTAACGATTCGGCGCTTAAGCGGATCAGGCTGAAACTCGGGTCGGGAAATAAAGTCGAGCAGTTTTATGACGTATACGCTTCCTTTCTGGACGATAAGGTTTTCCGGTGGAAGAACCGTCGCTATCAGTTCAACGGCGAAGAGGTTACTTACCTTCGCCACGATGACGCGGATCTGTTCCTTCGTGTCGGATCAGACTGGTACAAACGGATAACAAAACTGAATAGACGGAATGAGTCCGAGGAAGAGCTGATCCCTTTCAAAATCGGGGAGATACAACGTGATTACGGAAAGAAATTTCCCGATTTCATCGATAGTATAAAGCGATATGACAGCTTCACTATTGAGCCGGATACTGGTGATAATTACCGCCGTGTAATACATGGAGCTATCAATCTGTTCGAACCCCTTACCCACACGCCAGAGCCGGGAAGCATCAAACTTACGCTTAAGTACCTGAAGCACGTTTTCCAAGGCAATGGATTTGTTACTGAAAAATTCGAGGACGGGCGCCATTCATGGGAAGAGCATTGCGAGCAGGGCGATCCCTTTACGGTGGCGATGGATTACCTCACGATCATGTACCGTTATCCGAAGCAAAAGCTTTGCGTTCCTATCTTGGTGTCGCCGGAAAACATTACGGGGAAATCCACTTTTCTAAAATGGCAACAAGCCATTTGGGGAAGCGCAAACGGGACGATACTGGATAACGAACGCTTCAAAATGAAGTTCAATTCCCATTACGCTAGCAAGTTTTTCATCGGGCTGGATGAAGGTTTTCTTGATCTGGAAAAACGATCAGAGAAAGAGCGTCTGAAGCAACTGGCTACGGCTGATGATATTTTCTTGGAAGACAAAGGGGTAAACGTAAAGAAGATCCCTTACCACGGGCATCTTGTTATCTGTTCCAACGATGCGGATAAGGTAATGCAGATGGATGAACAAGACACCAGATGGTTTGTCGTTCGGGTTCCGAAAATACCCAAAGGAGAGGAAGACAAGGACTTGGAAAGCAAAATAATCGATGAGATTCCCCATTGGCTTAACTATGTAAAGAATCGTGAGATCTTTCATCCGAGAGAGTCCAGGCTTTGGTTTAAACCGGAATGGTTCTTCACTCAGCAGATGCAGGAGATAATCGACAATACGAAGTCCAGAGCTGACGCCCTTATTTACAACTTTGTCCGGAATATATTTTTCGACTACTGCGTGGATTCTTTTACCGCCACGGTAAAAGCCGTTCAGCATGAAGTGAACAAGGACGCAAAGTACCGGCTGGACGAATCGGATATCCGCTACTACCTGAAGAACAAAAAGCAATTAGCTCCAAACTCACGGACTGGCCGTTGGAAGTATCCAATCGGATATGACGATAAGTATCGGACTTTACTCTATCAAAAAGGCATTGGGCGGTTCTTCAAATTCAATATCGCCGATTGGCTAAATGAGGAAGAGATGAGGTCTGTTGCCGAATCGAAAGCTGAAATATTTGCGCCTGATCCGGATTTAATAACTACAAATAATGAAACTGTAGCCTCCGATACATCGGAGACAGGGGATGTTCCGTTTTGACGCTCTGTTTTGTAATCCAAAAAAACACGTTACAAATGTTACAATTGTTACATTTTAAAATAAGGTATTGTGTTACAGTTGTTTAGGGTTGTGTTGAAGCGTAACAAAACATGTAACATTTTCCGCCCTTCATTCGGAGAATGTTACATGTTGCCCCGGTCATGATTTGACTCTGAAAAATGTTACAGAAAATGTTACACATTTTGTTACACCCTATTTAAGGTGTAAACACTTGAAATATAGTCGGTTGAAATCAATCGAAACAATTGTAACAAAAGTGCATAGTTTTTCAAAATCACGGCAGAAAGTTCAAAGTTCACGGAGGCTCATTTTCCGGGCGTCCGTCCTTCGCCCGTGTAGGCGGGTTTCGTAATGTTTTTTGTGTGCTAAAAGTACAATTCAATGGAACCGATAAAACTCAAAAAGAAAGTTTTGATCGAGAAGCTACCGAACGGACAATTTCGCTGTAACCTGAAATTGACGCAGGGCGCTAAGAGTGTTGCGCTCACGGCGGAAGAGGTGTGTGTTTGCTCCATACTGGACCGGATAAGGGTAACAACCGGGATAAAGGTTGTTCGCTTTACGCTTCGGGACTCTGGTAAGGACTCTTCCGAAATCGCCAACTGGCTACGGAACCTGCCTAAATGGGGATGAATAATTAGACCAACAAAACATAATATTTACCGATATGCTCAATCAAGTTCAGATAGTTGGTCGGCTCTGGAAAGACCCGGAAGTCGAAATGGTAGGCCAAAGCCACCGGAAAGTCAGGTTGCCTTTGGTCTGGAACGAGAAAGTTATTTCAGCTCGGGACGGTGAGAGCGGGGAACACAAAGCGTTTGTGTATCCCGAGTTTTGGAACCGTACGGCGGACTTTATCGAGCGCCACGCCGAAAAGGGCACGATGGTTTTTGTCGAAGCGGAGCTTCGGACGGAGAGCTGGGAGAAGGACGGGGAGAGGAAGAATTTTTTAAGGATGGTCGGGAAAAAGTTCCGGGTGTTGTCGGGCTGGAGAGAGAAGGCGGAGGATGATGATTCGGATGATCTGCCGTTTTAGAGAGTTTTCCCGTGGGGACAAAATGTCCCCACGGGAAATTAGGTAACGAAAATATATACGGATGAATAATATACGACCAATAACATTCGCCGAAGTTCGGGGCCGTCGGGCCTTGGATCGGGCGGGGAAAAGCGATAAAGGTGCAGTTCTGATTTCGATCAGGCCGGAATATGTCAGGCGTATTTTTTCGGGAAAGAAGCGGTACGAATTCAGAAAGAAGGATTGCGGTAGAGGGGTTACGGAGTTCTTCGTTTACGAGACGGCGCCTCGGTCGGCGGTGATCGGAAAGTTCCGGTCGTTGGTGAGGCTGTCGGGATCGCCGGAATTTGTCTGGGAGCTTACGAAAGATTTCGCCGGTATCGGAAAGGATGAGTTCTTCCGGTATTTCGAAGGATGCGAAACGGCTTGGGCTTTCCGGATCGAGGGAGCGGAGCGGTTTCGGAGGCCCAGACCGCTGTCGGATTTCGGAGTTTCTTGGCCACCGCAAAATTTTCAGTATGTCGATTTTCCCGAAGTATCAAAATGATACTTCGGGGATTCCAACCCAAAAAACACGAATCATGGAAACAAGAAAAAAGATGGATGATGTGATCTTAATGGGCGGAGGGGAGGAAGTATTTGCAATGTTTCGCCCGGTGACCGGGGCCGATATGGTTACGGTGGGGCCGGCTAATTTGGATCAGATAGCCGAAGAGATAGCCGAGAAATCGGATTTTATATTAGGGAAAGGGGGGCGCCGTGCGTGACTACCCGAAAGCGTATAAGGTTAGCGACCGGGAATACCTGTTGTTTCAAGAGGAAACAGTCGGAAAAAAAACCGAGCTGTATATGACAAAATTCACTTGGATAGGGGACAGTAAGTCCTCTTACGATCGGAGTATTATCCGGCAGAAAATCGAGTTTAAGGAAGAGGCTAAGATCGTTAAGCGATTGGAACAAGTGAGTATGGTAACGGCGGCGGGATTCATAAAACAAATGTCGTATGACATAAAGATTTTGGCCAGTCAGGCTTACCAATATTCGGACGGCTTGTTGAGGTCGGCGCATGGGTTTGAGAATGTCAGATAAGGGTATATATGTAAAATATAAATCATGCGTCATTTTTAATTGACTGTTAATCAAGGTGCTAAATAAAATGATATGGAAATGGGTTTTATAGAGGGAGAATGGAAAGTCGGAGATATGTTTTGTGGGGCTGGAGGAACTTCCACGGGGGCGATGAATGTTCCGGGAGTTAAAGTGTCATGGTGCATTAA
>NZ_AP025328.1:0-2500 GCF_036492835.1 Fulvitalea axinellae
AGTCATCCGGATATCGATTCCATATCAAAATCGGATTTAGGACTTCGATCGACCTCCAAATGGCGGACTTTCGGGTCGAATACAGAGAACCCGCTCAAAACACTATCGAAATTGGGCCAAAATCGGGGTTAAATCAGACCGAAATCGGGGTGTTTTTGGGGTGAAAATCGCATTTTTTGAGTTTTTCGAGAGTCTGGGGTCGATCAAATGGTCATAAATAGCCTTATTTCGCATTTTAAAAGGGGTACAATCGAATAACTTTTCAGAATCGCATATTGTATCGTTTGAGAAAAATAACGGCTTAAAACGGCTTAAAATGGCTTGATTTGGATCGGCGTTTCGGAAATCGGCCGAAAAACAGGCCAAAATCGGCCGAAAAACGGGCTTCAAACTAAATCAATAGTTGGCGCTGGGCCAAAATCCACCGTTGAAGTCCTGATTTTCTCCGCTTTTTTTTCCCGAACGCTTATCCGAACCTATATGCCGTAAAATTACTTTCGGGGCCACGATTTGACGACCCGTCTCATCGATCCAACACTTTGGAAGATTGCGCGCCCGTTTTACCCTTGTAGGTTATTGTAGGTTATTTTACCTTATTGTACGGGTCTGAAAACACCCCGTAACCTCCTGACTGTCAAGCCTCCCCATGTGGATAACTTTTTAAAGGGACACACATTGACGAAACGAATTTTCCCAAAAAGCACACACGGTGACGAACCAAAAGCACACCCGATGACGAAACTTTTGTATCTTTGGCACACATGCTCACAAGCATGAGGCTTTTATTTAGAAATGTTATATTTATACTATCTATATGCCAATTGAGACAGTCAAAAAAGTGACTTTGATACAGCCGAATCAGGTCACAAACGCCAAGTATTCCTTCTCCAAAATACAGAAGAATATACTCTACCATGTGATCTCCGAATTACAGCCCAGAATGACCAAAGGAGAGGTCAAAATGGAAGAGACAAAAATCACCCTAAAACTAAGGGATATTGACACGAATAGGAACTACCAAAGAGTCATCGACGAATGTAAAAAGATGATGAGGAAGCAGATTTCCTATGTGTTGAATAAGGACAACGGGAAATCTACGATAGTCTTAGCGACAACAGTCGCCGCCGTCACTCACGATCACGGATCGGAGGAGATCTCGTTTATTCTTCCCTCCTATGCCATGCCTTTCTTCTGTTACTACGGAGCGCTCGGTTTTACGAGCTATCAGAAGGTTTTGGCCCTATCCCTTAAATCAACCTACTCTAAGCGATTCTACGAGCTCTGTAACCGCTGGAAGGACAAAGGGGGCTTCACCATTCCACTTAAGGAACTTCGCGAGATGCTGGAGCTAGAGAACAAGTATCCTAAGATTAGCCATTTCAGGGCGCGGGTGATGGATCCAGCGCAGAAGGAGCTTCAGGAAGTCGCTGACGTATGGTTCGAATACGAGCTCAGCAAATTCAAGTCAAGATCATACAATAGGATTAGCTTCAAGATATTCCAACGCAACGCAAAAGGGGAAGCCGTAAGGAAGGATCCAAGCAAGGCTACCAAGAAGGAGAAGTACAGCTATGTCGTCCGATTCCTGTACCTCACGTTCCCCGCACACCACAGCAACAAGGCCGTCGAAATTACGGACGCTTTGATGAAAATGAAGTACCTGGACGAGGTGTACAGTCGCTTTATGCGCTTGGAGCGGGACCTCAATTTAGGGAAGAAAAACAGGGCCGATATCGAGCGTGTAACCAGGTTTATTCTGAAAGAAGACTTCGAGCTTGAATGATCCAATATAGGCTTAAAAAATAATCACTCATAACGGTTCTTAAATCGCTGTAAAATAGGTTGTTGTGAGTGATTTTTTATTTCACATAACGGTTATTTGAGCGTAGTCATTTTGTTGTCATTTAGAGCCTCTTAAAGCCTGGTTTTTCGGGGTGTATTCGGAGATGGAATGGGTATAAAAAAAGAAACCCCGATCGTGATGATCGGGGTTTTATAGTAACAAAAGGCGACGACCTACTCTCCCGCGTCTTACCGCAGTACCATCGGCGCTGGCGGGCTTAACTTCACTGTTCGGAATGGGAAGTGGTGTGCCCCGCCGCCGTAGTCGCCAAAAGGTCTTTGAAGCCTTTATGACATGGCATGTTTGGAAGTGAAACGGAGAAACGGAGTGTTCGGAAAGCTTATGGGCAATTAGTACCGCTCGGCTTTGCCATTTCGGGCTTTACACCTGCGGCCTATCGACGTCATCGTCTCTGACGACCCTTAAAGGAAATCTCATCTTGAGGCGAGTTTCGCGCTTAGATGCTTTCAGCGCTTATCTCGTCCGAACATAGCTACCCGGCGATGCGCCTGGCGGCACAACCGGTACACCAGAGGTTCGTCCATCTCGGTCCTCTCGTACTAAAGACAGGTCCTCTCAAATTTCCAACGCCCGCAACAGATAGGGACCGAACTGTCTCACGACGTTCTGAACCCAGCTCGCGTGCCACTTTAATGG
>NZ_AP025328.1:7500-10000 GCF_036492835.1 Fulvitalea axinellae
AAACGGAGTGTTCGGAAAGCTTATGGGCAATTAGTACCGCTCGGCTTTGCCATTTCGGGCTTTACACCTGCGGCCTATCGACGTCATCGTCTCTGACGACCCTTAAAGGAAATCTCATCTTGAGGCGAGTTTCGCGCTTAGATGCTTTCAGCGCTTATCTCGTCCGAACATAGCTACCCGGCGATGCGCCTGGCGGCACAACCGGTACACCAGAGGTTCGTCCATCTCGGTCCTCTCGTACTAAAGACAGGTCCTCTCAAATTTCCAACGCCCGCAACAGATAGGGACCGAACTGTCTCACGACGTTCTGAACCCAGCTCGCGTGCCACTTTAATGGGCGAACAGCCCAACCCTTGGGACCTTCTCCAGCCCCAGGATGTGACGAGCCGACATCGAGGTGCCAAACCTCCCCGTCGATATGAGCTCTTGGGGGAGATCAGCCTGTTATCCCCGGAGTACCTTTTATCCTTTGAGCGATGGCCCTTCCATGCGGAACCACCGGATCACTATACCCTACTTTCGTACCTGCTCGGCTTGTAGGCCTCACAGTCAAGCTCCCTTGTGCTATTGCGCTCTGCGCATGATTACCAACCATGCTGAGGGAACCTTTGGAAGCCTCCGTTACTCTTTTGGAGGCGACCACCCCAGTCAAACTACCCACCACACAATGTCTCCGTTTCCGGATTAGGCACCGGATAAATAAAGGGCGGTATTTCAAGGACGACTAACCTACGCCTGGCGACGCAGGATCACAGTCTCCCGCCTATCCTACACATCATTTACCCAATACCAATGTGAAGCTGTAGTAAAGGTTCACGGGGTCTTTCCGTCCCGTTGCGGGTAAGCGGCATCTTCACCGCTACTACAATTTCACCGAGCTCATGGCCGAGACAGTGTCCAGATCGTTGCACCATTCGTGCAGGTCGGAACTTACCCGACAAGGAATTTCGCTACCTTAGGACCGTTATAGTTACGGCCGCCGTTTACCGGGGCTTCAGTTCAGCGCTTTGACCGAAGTCTAACGCCCCCCCTTAACCTTCCGGCACCGGGCAGGTGTCAGGCCCTATACATCATCTTTCGATTTCGCAGAGCCATGTGTTTTTGTTAAACAGTCGCCTGGACCTCTTCACTGCGGCTTCTCGCTTGCGCGAGGAAGCACCCCTTCTCCCGAAGTTACAGGGTCATTTTGCCTAGTTCCTTAGCCATGAATCACTCGAGCGCCTCAGGATTCTCTCCTTGACTACCTGTGTCGGTTTACGGTACGGGCCGATTATCATTTAAACGCTTAGAGGTTTTTCTTGGGAGTCTGATTAGGTCCATATTGGCTCTCCGCGGGGGATCGCCATACTGTCGGGTTTCAGCAGGTCCGGCGGATTTGCCTACCGGTCCTATACCTACGCCCTTCAACGAGCTATTCCGTCAGCTCGCAGGACTTTCACTTCTCCGTCGCCCCATCACTATGATAATCGGGTACGGGAATATTAACCCGTTGTCCATCCACTACCCCTTTCGGGTTCGCGTTAGGTCCCGACTAACCCTGGTCCGATTAGCGTTGACCAGGAAACCTTAGTCTATCGGCGTGCGGGTTTCTCGCCCGCATTATCGTTACTTATGCCTACATTTGCTTTTCCAAGCGCTCCACTGTGGGTCGCCCCACAACTTCGTCGCACTTGGAATGCTCCCCTACCCAGATATAAATACCTGCCTTGGTTTCGGTGATACGCTTGATGCCCGATTATTATCGATGCCCTGCCGCTCGACCAGTGAGCTGTTACGCACTCTTTAAAAGAATGGCTGCTTCCAAGCCAACTTCCTGGCTGTCTATGCAGCTGGACCGCCTTAGTTCAACTTAGCGTATACTTAGGGACCTTAACCGAAGGTCCGGGTTGTTTCCCTCTCGGACATGGACCTTAGCACCCATGCCCTCACTGCCGGTGAGCATCTGTCAGCATTCGGAGTTCATCTGGATTTGGTAGGCTTGGAGGCCCCCTAGTCCAATTGGTAGCTCTACCTCTGACAGACTCGTGACCGACGCTGCTCCTAAAAGCATTTCGGGGAGTACGAGCTATTTCCCAGTTTGATTGGCCTTTCACCCCTACCCACAGCTCATCCAAACACTTTTCAACGTATACTGGTTCGGTCCTTCATTGTATCTTACTACAATTTCAACCTGGCCATGGGTAGATCACAGGGTTTCGCGTCTGCCCCCACTGACTGTATCGCCCTATTCAGACTCGCTTTCGCTCCGGCTACGTTCCTGAAGAACTTAACCTTGCCAGTGAGGAGCAACTCGTAGGCTCATTATGCAAAAGGCACGCCGTCACCACACAAAGTGGCTCCGACCGCTTGTAAGCGCACGGTTTCAGGGTCTATTTCACCCTCCTGTTCGGAGTACTTTTCACCTTTCCCTCACGGTACTGGTTCACTATCGGTCTCTTGGGAGTATTTAGCCTTGGCGGATGGTGCCGCCGGATTCAGAGGGGATTTCACCGGTCCCCCC